>NZ_JABXEM010000219.1:0-20473 GCF_013372595.1 Myxococcus sp. AM011 | reverse complement strand
GGCCCGGTGGGGGGAGGGTCATCCGGAGGTGGTGCGCCGGCTGGCGGCCGCTCTCGGGAAGAAGGAGGAGGACGTGGTCCGTGCGACGGAGTCGTTGGCCCGGGACGTGTCGCTGGACGCGCCGGTGACGCAGGACGGTGAGGTGACGCGGCTGGAGGTGTTGGAGGGGGAGGGTGAGCCGCGGGAGGAGGTGGTGGACCGGGCGCAGTGGGCGGCGAGGCTGCGGGCGAGCGTGGAGGCGGCGTGGCCGGAGCTGGACGCGCGGGAGCGGGCGCTGGTGGAGGAGCGGATGCTGGCGGAGGAGGCGGCGAGCGCGGAGCTGCTGGCTCGGCGTTTCGGGGTGACGGCGGTGCGCATCCGGCAGATCGAACAGGGGCTGAGGGCGAAGCTGAAGAAGAGGCTCACGGCCAGTCTGACGACCTGGGACGCGGAGGCCATGTCCCGTGCCGCATGACGAGGGGAGGGGGCGCCGGGAAAAGGGTGCTTGACGGCCCTGGGAAGGGCTCGATATGAGAGCGCGGCCTCTCGCGGTGACCCGTACGCCCAGGTAGCTCAGTCGGTAGAGCAGGGGACTGAAAATCCCCGTGTCGGTGGTTCGATTCCGCCCCTGGGCACACAGAGTTGAAGAGTTTGGGGCCCTGGACTTCGGTTCAGGGCCCTTTCTTTTTGCCCGGAGCGCCGGACGAACGTCCACATCCCCCAAGGACGCCGTTCGCCGGTTCTACGCGAAGCTCGACGAAGCCATCCGGACCGGCGACTTTGACGTCCTCGATGGAGTCATCCAGCGCGACGCCGTCGACCACAACCCGGACCCGGACATGGAGTTGGGTCGCGACGGAATCAAGAAGGGGTTCGCTGGTCTGCGGACCGCGATGACCGATATCCGCTTCACCATCGAGGACCTCGTCGCCGAAGGGGACAAGGTCGCCTGTCGCGTCACGACCCAGGCCACCCATCACGGGCCCTTCATGGGCTTTGCCCCGACGGGCCGGACAATCTCCTACATGGTCATCGACATCCTGCGCTTCTCCGATGACGGCAAGTTGCTCGAGCGCTGGGGCCTCATTGACGAGGCGACCCTGCGCCAGCAACTCAGCGCGGGTCAGTCCCGCTGACCATCAGTCGGCGAGAGTCCATCGGTCTGTCTGTTCATTCCATTGTGCGCTTCCTCGGTACGTCCAGGGGACCTCAGGCGCCTCTCGGCTGAAGACAAACGCGGTCTCTCCGGGCCTCCGCTCCGCGACTCTCGACGCCAGGGCGCCGGGTTCCGTGAACACGCTCTCTCCCGTGGCGAAGAGGAACAGGTGGCCTTCGTGCCGTCCTGTCTTCGGGGCGGAGGTCAGGCCGAAGCGGTCCATGACCTGCTCGTCCGTGAGTCGTGCTCCGCGCTCGGGGCCCACGCTCTCGGGTGCCACGACCTCGACCAGCAGGGCGATGGGCACGATGTCCACACCTGCCTCTGATGTGGCGTGGCTGGGATTGTCGGACCGGAGGACCCAGCGGCCCTCGTCCTTCACGAGTCGCTTCACCTGATAGGCATATCCCGCTGCATCCGGGACCTGGATGAGCGCCACCTTTCCTTCCATCGACTGGAGTGAGAGGTCTCGTGAGTAGCGCATCACCAGCCAGTCGCCGTTCCGAATGGGCCGCTCTCCTCCATTCATGGAGTCCCCAAATGCTCTCACCGCGAACAGCCCGTCACCCTGGGCCTGGATGCGAAGCCGGACATGTTCCGCTTCTGGCGCCTGCTCCAGCGACAGCCCATGGCTCGCGGCTCCCGCGGCGGCACGCAGGGTGGGAAACGCGACCAATCGCACCGGGCGCATGAAGGCAACCACCTCGGCCTTCACGGGCTCGACCGACCATCCCTCCGTCCGTGGCGTGAAGCGCACGCGAAACGCCGTGCCGGGCTTGCCAGCGCGGTCCCCGAACCATTGCGTCAGGAGCACTGGGAGCCGGTTCTCCTCCGCCCCAGCTGGCTTCGCGACGTTGACGGCTTGCTTCACGAAGTTGAAGCGCCAGATGGCTCCATCCGGAAGTCGGATGTCGGTGATGCCGTCGGGAAGATCCGGACGCTGGTTCCGGTCCGGGAGCATGAGAATCGGATGCCGCTTGTTGGAGATGACCTTCGCCTCGAACGCCATCCCTGGAACCTGACCCTGGACGAGCCGGCGACGACGGTATTGCGCCAGTCGGTACTCGACCAGCTCTCGGGTCATCTCCTCGAAGGCTTCTCGTGTGTCCTCGGACACGGTGAATCGAGGCACGAGCTTGTCTTCCTCGATGCGGAACCACTTGCCATCCTGCGTCCACTCACGGACTGGGTTCGTCTTCCAGTACGCGAGGAACTTCGATGCGTTCGGCTTCCTGGGGTCGTCCAGCGTGGTGACGCCATCGAGGTCCTGGAGCAGCTCGGGCGAACGCTGGAGGATGGAGAGACTCCGGCGAGCAAGCTCGGACAATGACAGTCCTCCCCACAGCGCCTCTGCTTCGAGCAAGGCCTCCAGCAACACCAGCTCGAAGCAATTGCTCATCTGCGTGAGCTCCAGGTTCCGGAACCAACCCGACTCCTGCTTCAGGGCGCGTGCCTGTGCTTCGGTCAGGTCACGCTCCGCTTCCACGAAGTGGAACCAGCCCGCGTACTCATCTCGCTTGCGCAGGGAGGCAGGAGCGTAGCCCGAGCGATAGAGCTCACCCATGGTGGGGCGCTGCCCCCGCAGGGTCCGCAGCTCCCGATAGGCGCGTGCGGCATCCGTTTCCCCCGGAGCCAGGAAGTGTTGAAGCAGCTTCTTGGCTTCCAGGTCCACCTCCACCGAGCAACCCGGAGGGAGCTCGGGCTGTTCGCCATGGACCAGGAAGTCCCGCAGCGAGACGGAACTCCGACCCAGCGCCAGCAGGGTGCGCACCCGGTCGAGGAACATCCGATGGTTGCCCACGAAGTCGATGACGGTGACGCGCTCCTTACCGTCGTGCTTCCGCAGGCCTCGGCCCAGTTGCTGAAGGAAGACCACGGGGGACTCGGTGGGTCTGAGCATCACCACACGGTCGATACTCGGCACATCCACGCCTTCGTTGAAGAGGTCCACCGAGCACACCGCGTCCAGCGTGCCGCTCCCCAGCTCTCGCAGCGCTTGTGCCCGGTCCGCGGAGCCAGGCCCCGAGTACACCGCCGCCACCCGAACACCCTGCGTGCTCAGCCACTGCTGGACGTAGTTCGCGTGGGAGACGGAGACGCAGAACACCAGGGTCCTGCTCGCCGCGTGTTCCTCCCAGGCGCGCCACAGCGTCTTCATGCGTGCTTCCGTCTGGACCGCCTCGGTCAACGCCTCGGGGTCGAAGCTTCGGCTGCGCCACGGGATGTTCTCGTACGGGACGTCGTCCTTCAGCCCGAAGTAGGCGAAGGGCGTGAGCAAGCCTTGCTGGATGCCTTCGCCCAGGTCGGCCCGATAGGCCAGGTGGTCATCGAACAGCCCCAGGACATCACCGTCATCCGCGCGTTCGGGCGTCGCCGTGAGTCCGAGCAGGAACGCCGGGTCGAGACGCGAGAGGATGGCCCGGTAGCTCGCGGCGGCGGCGTGGTGCACCTCGTCCACGATGACGTAGTCGAAGGGCGCGGCTTCTCGCAGTGCCTGGAGCCCGTCGGGATTCGAGAGCTTCTGGACCGAGGCGAACACCAGCTCGCCCGCGAGTGACGACTTCGCTCCGACATACCAACCGAAGCGCAGCGACGGGAACTGGCGGCGGAACGTCTCCGCGGCTTGGACGAGCAGCTCCTCCCGATGGGCCAGGAACAAGACGCGTGGCCGCGCGGCACGCTCCTCGCCGAAGGCCGCGACGTCGAGCGCGGCCAACCACGTCTTGCCGAGCCCCGTCGCGAGCACCACGAGCGCACGCCGGCGACCTTCTCCTCGACTGCTCCTCAGCGCGCGCAGGGCTTCCTGTTGGAGCAGGTGTGGCTGGCGGGGCGGGAGCGCGGGTTCCTGCTCCACGGGGACGACCACGCGTTCAGTGATGCGGGCTCGGCGCGCGTATTGCTCGACCCAGTCCGCTTCCAGTGGCGCCGCCCGCTCCCACCACACCTCGAAGGCGTCGACCACTTCTCGCCAGGCCCTCGGGTCCCGGTCCTGTTCGACGCGCAGGTTCCACTCAATGCCTGTCTTCAGCGCGGACCGCGAGATGTTGCTCGAGCCCACATAGGCCACCGCGAGCCCTGGGCCCTTGAAGCGCCAGGACTTCGGATGGAAGGACGACACGCGCTCCTTCTCCACTTCCACCACGCGTGCTTCGAAGCGGCCCCGGATGCCTCCCTGCAGGACGCTGTCCTCGTCCATCCAGTCGAGCAGGCGGCGCAGGGCCTCGGCCTGGGTGATGGTCAGGTAGTCACCCGTGAGGATGCGCACCCGTGCGCCACGCGCGAGGGCCGCATCCACGGACTGCCGCAGCACGTCCAGCCCGCTGTCCTGCACGAAGGCCGCGAGCACCGCGATGTCCAACGCACGGGAGAAAAGCGGCTCCAGGTGATGAAGGAACGGGTCCTCCAGTCCGCCCGTCGCGAGGGGCTTCGCCTGCGCGGCCAGGTAGTTGCCCTTGCCAGGGATGACATGACGAATGCCGCCACGCGCGTCCGCGACGTCACCCTGGAACCGGGGAATGACGTGCACATGGAGGTGGAACACCGTCTGTCCGGCTGCCGCGCCCACGTTGATGCCGAGGTTGTAGCCGTCCGGCTTCAGCTCCGCGTCCAGCCCCCGCTTCACTTCGTCCACCAGCTCGAAGAGGGCGCGCTGCTCCTTGGCCGTGGCGTCGAACCAGGTGGCCACGGGACGGCGAGGAATCACCAGCGTGTGCCCGGGACTGGCGGGGGATGCATCCCGGATGGCGAAGGCGAGTGTGTTCGAGGCGACCCACTCGGATTCTGGAATCAGCAGGAACGGGGAGGACACCTCGCCACCCTATCCCAGCCACCTGGCTTTTCAGGACGGACCTGATGGGGAGCGCGGTCACCGCGCGGCAGGACTCAGAGTTCGTTGAAGATGAGCAGGCCCCGGGACGTGTCCACGACGTACACGTAGCCGTCTCCCGGGACGCGGATGCCGATGGCGCCATCGAGGATGCTGTCGGTCCGGTTCGGGTCGGACTCACGGAAGGTGTTGAAGTGGGCGATTTCGCGCGGGTGGGTCGGGATGGAGACGTCCAGCACCCGCACTCCCTCGTGGTAGTGGGTGAGGTAGAGCCGCTTGTCCTTCAGAATCATGTTGTGGATGGAGGAGTGGAAGCGGAGGTTGTACGTGCCGATGAGCGGGATGTTCGTGGGGTCCGTGACGTCGAGCACGCGCAGGCGGGTTCCCTGTCCCTCGCCACCCTCGAAGGCGATGGTCCTTCCCGCGAAGGTCCCCACCGCGCCCGCGTGACTCATCGATGAGCTGTTCTCCGTGTCGAAGGTATAGGTCCCCAGCTCGCGAGGGTTCATCGCATCCTTCACGTCGAAGACGACGTAGCCCGAGCTGAAATGGTTGATGTAGAGCCGGTCCTGATAGGCGAAGGAGTCGTGCGCCGAGGGGATATAGGACGTCGTGTCGGAGACGACGAAGCGGTTGAGCAGCACGGGCTCCAGCGGCGTGGAGATGTCGAAGATGAGCGTCTCTCCGTGCGGCGCGGGTCCGGGGGACACGGCATAGAGCCGGTTTCCATCCCCGAAGAAGGTATGGACGTTGAGGGGCGCGCCTCCCGGCACGCTGCGCACGAAGATGGGGTCCGCAGGGTTTGTGATGTCGAAGACGACGACCCCCGATTTCTTGCTGGCGACGTAGAGCGCGTTGTCTTTCGTCCATGCGGCATTCCAGTAGGAGTCTCCCGGAAGGGAGATGTTCTTCTTGAGGACGGGGTGGCTCGGGTCGCTGACGTCGAAGACCGTGAGCCCACCCTGGGTCTCCGCGATAAGGTCGATGGACACGACGTAGGCGTGCTGATGGGCGACATAGACGTCCGCGTGCGTCCCGGTGAGTGGGATCGACGTTTCGGAGATGAGGCGCAGGCCGCCCGAGGACTCGGCTTCACCTCGGGCCCACGTCATCCTCGCGGCCTCGAAGGTGCCCCAGCTGCCGGCCTTCCCATTCGCACAGCGGACGAAACAGCCTGTCACCAGTCCAGAGGAGGCCTGACGGCCACAACCGACGAGGACCGTCTGCCGGGAGACGTCTCGCTGGGTGTACCGCGTGGAGAGGGTGAAGCGCCCCGGCACCTGCTGCCTCGTGAGCGGTGTGCCGTCCAGGGTCCCCGTGCTGCCATCCTGGGGCACCCGAACGCCCACGAAGTCGGGGAAGCCCAGGTCATGGCGCACGTCCACCTGGTAGATGCCGTGCGCATCCAGGGCGTCGAGCGAGCTGAGGTCACACCTCGACAGGTCGAAGAGCGACGGGTCGTCGCAGTCGACGACGGTGCCTCGCGCCGGGGTGAAGGAGCAGGGTGCATAGGGGCCCCGGTCGACCCAGTCCGTGGACTCGACGAGCGGCGTGTACGTTCCATCCCACGGCTCCACGGGCGGGGGAGGCGGCTCCACCGGCCCTGGCTTGTCGGAGCAGGCGAAGCACAGCAAGGCACAACCAATGACAACAACGGCAGGGGACGGTGAACCGAGGGCCATGGCGCGAGGCTCCTTTCGATTGGCGAGGTCCAGAACGGACACCGCGACCGAAGCGAGCGATTAGCGCAGGATTCCAATCCGGGCATGTATGGCAAATCCCTTAGCCCGGCGGGATGAGATTCACCGGACAAGGATTGTTTGCGCATTGGCGCGGAGCGCGCGCCGCACCGATGCGTGGTCCCTGCTCGGAGTTACGGAGAGCCCGGCCAGGGAGTCGTGGCCTGGAGCACGGCCTCTTCGAGCGCGGCCGTGCGCAGCTTCGAGACGTGCTGGTACTCAGGGTCCATGGCCATCTGCAGGAACGCCGAGCGATTGGGGTAGCGGACCAGCAGTACCGCGTCCCAGAGCTGGCCGGGTTCACCCACCAGCGGCGTGGAGCAATCCCCCACATAGAGCGGCTGGCCCCCGACCTTCTTCAGGAACGGCAGGACGGCGTTCGCGTACTCCTTGTACGTCGTGCGGCCTCCGTCCTGCTTGAAGCGCACGAGGTTCAACATGACCACGGGCCCTCCCGTGTCTTCCTGCTTGAACCGTTGGATGTCGGAAATCTTGGGGTCGACGGCCATGGATTTCTCCTGGAGAAGAACGGTGCGGCCACTATCGGGGCTTCGTGTCCTTCGGTTTCGGTGGGTCCTCATCGAGTTGCTTCACATCCCAGCCACCACCCAGCGCCTTGATGAGGTTGACGGCGGCCACCATCCGTTGCCCCCGGATGCTTACCAGCTTCTGCTCGGCGCTGAAGGCCGTGGTCTGCGCGACAATCACGTCGAGGTACGTCGCCGTGCCTGCTTTGTACTGGTTCGTCACGATGTCCACGACCTGTCGGGCCGATTGGACTCCTTCCTCCTGCAGGATGACCTCCTGCTCGAACACCCGGAGGGACACGAGGGCGTCCTCGACATCCTGGAACGCGGCCAGCACCGTCTGCCGGTAGTTCGCGACGCTCTGGTCATACTGCGCTCGCGCCGCATCGGTCTGCGCCGTGCGCAAGCCTCCGTCCAGGAGCGTGGCCACCAGTTGGGGACCGAGTGACCACACCAGTGACGGCGCGCTCAACCACTGCGCGAGCGCCAGGCTGCTGAACCCTCCGGACGCGGACAGCGTCAGCGATGGAAAGAAGGCGGAGATGGCGATGCCAATCTGCTCATTCGCAGCCGCCGCGGCGCGCTCGGCCGCCGCGATGTCGGGACGCCGCTCCAGCAGCGACGAAGGCAGTTGCGCGGGAATCTCCGGCGGCGTCGCTCGAAGCGGCTCGCGGGCAATCGCGAAGCTCGACGCGGGCTCGCCCACCAGCACCGCGATGGCGTGCTCGAACTGGGCCCGCGCGATTTCGTTCTCGGCCGCGGACGCCCGCGCCAGCAGCCACTGCGTCTGGGCCTGGAGCACATCCGTGCGGGCGGCGACACCCTGCTCGTAGCGATTCTGGGTCAGCGTGAGCGAGTGCCGGTACGCCAGGACGGTCTCATCCAGCAACTTCTGGGTCGCATCCAGCGCGCGCAACTGGAAGTAGCTCTGCGCCAACAGGGCCTGCGCGGACAGCTTCGCGTTCGCCAGGTTCGCGGCCGCGCTCTGCGCGGAGGACTTCGCGCCCGCCACCTGCCGACGCACACGCCCCCAGAGGTCGGGCTCCCACGAGGCATCCAGTGAGGCGCTGTAGTCATTGCCGATGCTGCTCGTACCGGTATCCACGCCCGTGCCGCGTCCTCGGCCCCGGGAGCGCCCCGCCGACACGGAGGCGCCGAGCACCGGGTACGCCCCGGCGCGAGCCTGTGCGACCAACGCCCGGGCCTGCCGATAGGCCGCCTCGAACCCCGCGACAGTCTGGTTCGCGAGCGCGACTCGCTCCTCGAGTTCGCTCAACCTCGAATCCTCGAAGACCGCCCACCACCCTCCGCGCTCGTGGTGGTCGCTGGGCTGCGCGGGCTTCCATCCCTCCGCCGCTTCCTTGAAGTGCTCGGGTACCGCCACCTGGGTCCGCTGGTAGTTGGGACCCACCGCGCAGCCGCCGAGCATCACCGTGGCGAGCACCCTGGCCCCAAGGATGAGCGCTCGAGCGCGGCCCATCCCGTGTGGGCCGCTGGCCAGGCATGAAGCCAGACTCGCTGACACGATGGATGCGCGGGCGCGGCCCACCCCGTGGGGAATGCTGGTGGGGCATGAAGGCGGACTCGCTGACATCGTGTGCTCCCGAATCACGGACCATTCGGAGTGACGTGGGGGAACAACCGGGTGCGCTGTCGGCGGACCCAGTGTCCGAAGGTGTCCAGCGTCAGGTAGATGACCGGCGTGGTGTAGAGCGTGAGGACCTGACTGACACACAGGCCCCCGACGATGGCGACCCCCAGGGGCTTGCGCAGCTCGGAGCCGACGCCCGTTCCCAACGCGAGCGGCAGCGCCCCGAGCAGCGCGGCCATCGTCGTCATCAGGATGGGCCGGAATCGCAGTTGAGCCGCCTGGTAGATGGCCTCGCGCGGGCCCAGTTCACCCCCGCGCTCCGCCGCCAACGCGAAGTCAATCATCATGATGGCGTTCTTCTTGACGATGCCAATCAGGAGGATGATGCCAATCAACGCGATGATGGAGAGCTCCAGCTTGAAGAGGAGCAGCGCGAGCAGCGCCCCCACTCCCGCCGACGGCAACGTCGAGAGGATGGTGATGGGGTGGATGATGCTCTCGTAGAGAATCCCCAGCACGATGTAGACGGCGAGCAGGGCGGCGGCAATCAACAGCGGCTCGGAGGCGAGTGAGGCCTGGAATGCCTGCGCCGTGCCGCTGAAGTCGCCGCGCACCGCCGCTGGCAGCCCCAACTGTTGGACCGCCGCTTCAATCTCCGTCACCACCGTGCCCAGCGATGTCCCTGGCAGAAGGTTGAAGGACAGCGTCAACGAGGGGAACTGTCCCTGGTGGTTCACGGAGAGCAGCGTGTCGGACGCCGCGAACCGGGAGAACGCCGCGAGCGGCACCTGTCTGCCACTCGCGGAGGCGACGTAGATGTCATTCAGGCTCTCCGGGCGCTGCCAGAAGCGGTCCTGGACGACCATGACCACATGGTACTGATTGCTGGCCGTATACATCGTCGACACCTGCCGCTGGCCGAACGCATCGTAGAGCACGGTGTCGATTTGCGCGGGGGTGATGCCGAAGCGGCTGGCCGTGTCGTGGTCCACCGTCACGTAGGTCTCCAGGCCATGGTCCCGTTGGTCGGTGTTGACGTCGGAGACGCCGGGGATTTGTTGAAGTCGGGCCATCACCCGAGGCCCCCACTCACTCAGGACGTCCAGGCTGTCGGCGGAGAGGGTGTACTGGTACTGCGCCCCGCCTTGCCTTCCTCCAATCACCAGGTCCTGCGCGGACTGCATGAACACGGAGGCTCCCGGCACCACCGCCAGCTTGCCGCGCAGCCGGTTGATGACCGCGTCCGCGTTCGTCTTGCGCACCTCCAGCGGCTTGAGCGTCACGAAGAACGAGCCGGTGTTCGCGGAGCTGCTCGCGCCGCCTGAGCCTCCCAACGTCCCCGACACGGCCTCCACCCCGGGGTCCTCTCCGATGATTTTCGCGTACCGCGTGAACTTCTGGGCCATCGCGTCGAAGGAGATGTCCTGCTCCGCCTGGACGCTCGCGCTCAGCCGGCCCGTGTCCTGCTGTGGGAAGAAGCCCTTCGGCACGAAGATGAACAGCGACACGTTCAGCCCGATGGCCACGAACAGCACGAACATCAACAGCCCGGGATGCCGCAGCGCCCAGTCGAGGCTCCTCGCGTAACCGTCACGCAGCCGCTCGAACAGCCGGGGATTGAAGCGCGAGGAGGACTTCGCCCGGGGAGAGCGCGCTTTCAGCAGCCATGAGCACATCACGGGCGTCACGGTCAGCGACACCAGCAGCGACACCAGGATGGCCACTGACAGCGTGACGGCGAACTCGCGAAACAGGCGACCGACGATGCCCTGCATCAGGAGGAGCGGGATGAACACGGCGATGAGCGAGATGCTCATCGACATGACGGTGAAGCCGACCTCGCGCGCGCCTCGCAGCGCCGCCTCCCGGGGGGGCACCCCTTCTTCGACGTGCCGTTCGATGTCCTCCAACACCACGATGGCGTCGTCCACGACGAAGCCCGTGGAGATGGTCAGCGCCATCATCGACAGGTTGTCCAGGCTGTAGCCCAGCAGGTACATCACCGCGAAGGTGCCGAGCAGCGACAGTGGCACCGCCACGCTCGGAATCAGGGTGGCGCGCACGCTTCCGAGGAACGCGTACACGACGAGAATGACCAGGGCGACCGCCAGCAGCAGGGTGACCTCCACGTCATGGAGCGAGGCCCGGATGGTCGTCGTGCGGTCCATCGTCACCGTCATGTCGATGCCCGCCGGCATCTGCGCCTGGAGGACCGGCAATATCTCCCGGATGGCGTCGACCGTGTCGATGACGTTCGCCCCGGGCTCCTTGAAGACGACCAGGAGGACCGCCTGCTTGCCATTGGCCAGGCCCAGGCTGTGGACATCCTCGACGTTGTTGTCGGTGACGTCCGCCACGTCCTGGAGCCTCACCGGCGCGCCGTTCCTGTAGGCGATGATGACCGCGCGGTACTGCTCCGCGGTGAAGAGCTGGTCGTTCGTCTGGAGGGAGTACGTCAGGGGCCCCTGGTCGAGCTGTCCCTTGGGCCGGTTCGCGTTCTGCGCGGCGAGCGACGTCCGGACCGCATCGAGCCCCAGCCCGTTCTGATTGAGCACCGTCGGGTTCACCTCGACGCGCACGGCTGGCAGCGCGCCTCCTCCGACAATCACCTGTCCGACGCCGCTCACCTGGGACAGGCTCTGCTGCAAGCGGGTGGACGCGAAGTCATACATCTGGCCTCGCGTGAAGGTCTCCGACGTCAGCGCGAGGAGGACGATGGGCGCGTCCGCGGGGTTCACCTTGCGGTAGCTCGGGTTGTTCGGCAGGTTCGTCGGCAGGTTTCCCCGCGCGGCGTTGATGGCCGCCTGGACGTCGCGCGCCGCTCCGTCGATGTCTCGCGACAAATCGAACTGCACGACGATGCTCGTCGAGCCCAGGTTGCTGGACGACGTCATCTGGGTGATGCCGGCGATGCGGCCCAACTGCCGCTCCAACGGAGTCGCCACCGACGTGGCCATGATTTGCGGACTGGCGCCGGGCAGCTGGGCCTGCACGGAGATGGTGGGGAACTCCACCTGGGGCAGGGGCGCGACGGGCAGCAGCTTGAAAGCCAGCGCCCCCATCAAGGCGATGCCCACGGCCAGCAGGGAGGTGGCGATGGGGCGACGAATGAAGGGCGCGGACAGGTTCATTCCGTCTCCCTTGCCGGCGTGTGCGGCCCGGTGTGGCGGGAGAACCAGGTGGAGGCCCTGCGAGAGAGGCCGTCGAAGCCCAGATAGATGACAGGGGTGGTGAACAGGGTCAGCACCTGGCTGACGGCCAGCCCTCCGATGATGGCGATGCCGAGCGGCTGACGCAGCTCCGACCCCATTCCCCCGCTGAAGGCGAGCGGCACGGCGCCCAACATCGACGCCAGCGTCGTCATCAGGATGGGCCGGAAGCGCAGCAGGCAGGCCTCATGGATGGCTTCACGCGCGGTCTTCCCCCTCGTGCGCTCGGCCTCCAGCGCGAAATCAATCATCATGATGGCGTTCTTCATCACGATGCCGATGAGCAGGATGATGCCGATGATGGCAATCATCCCCAGGTCGATGCCGCACACCAGCAGCGCGAGCAGCGCTCCCATTCCCGCCGATGGCAAGGTGGAGAGGATGGTGATGGGGTGGATATACGATTCGTACAGCACCCCAAGCACGATGTAGACGACGACGATGGCGGCGAGCACGAGGAAGCCCTCGTTCGCGAGCGAGTCCTCGAACGTCTTGGCCGTGCCCTCGAAGTTCGTCTGCACCGAGGCGGGCATCCCTATGGCCTGCCTTGCCTGGGCGAAGACATGCACCGTCTGTGACAGGGAGGTGCCCGCCGCCGGATTGAAGGAGACCACCGCCACCGGGAACTGTCCCTGTCGGTTGATGGTGAGCGGCCCCACGCCCTGGGACACCTTCGTGAAGGTCTCCATGGGGACCGGGCCTCCCGTGGCGGACTGGAGATAGATGGCATCCAGCGCGAGCGAGGCGCGCTGGAGTCGAGGCGCGGCCTCCAACACCACGCGGTACTGATTCGACTGGGTGAAGATGGTCGACACCTGGCGCTGTCCGAAGGCGTCATAGAGCGCGTCGTCGAACTGCTGCGTGGTGATGCCCAGGCGCGCGGCGGTGTCTCGGTCGAGGTGGATGTTCATCCTCAGTCCACCCTCCTGGAGGTCGCTCGACACCTCGCCCAGCTCGGGCTGCTGCTTCAGATAGGCGACGAGCCGCCCCGTCCACAGGGAGACCTCCGCCGCGTCCGGAGAGCCGAGGCTGTATTGGTACTGCGTGCGGCTCACCCGGGTGTCGATGGTCAGGTCCTGCACCGAGGAGAGAAAGAGGTTGATGCCAGACACCTGGGCCAGCTTCGGGCCCAGCCGGGTGATGACCTGGGCGGCGGTGACGTCCCGCTCGCCCAACGGCTTGAGGTTGATGAGCATCCTCCCGCTGTTCAGCGTGGTGTTCGTCCCGTCGATGCCGATGAAGGACGACAGGCTCTCCACGGCCGGGTCCTGGAGGATGACCTCCGCCAGTGCCTGCTGCCGCTCGGACATGGCGGAGAACGAGATGGACTGGGGCGCGTCGGAGATGCCCTGGAGCACGCCGGTGTCCTGGACCGGGAAGAAGCCCTTCGGGATGGCCCAGAGCAGCAGCGCGGTGAGCAGCACGGTGGACAGGGCCACGAGGAGTGTCAGTCCCCGGTGGTCCAGCACCCAGGTCAGCGCGACGTCATAGCGGTCCACCACCCGCTGGAAGCCGCCCCCCACCACCCGCTCGAAGCGACTCTCCTGGCCCGGAGGACGGTGCTTCAAGAGCCGCGAGCACAGCATGGGCGTGAGCGTGAGCGAGATGACGGCCGACAGCAGGATGGTCACCGCCAGGGTGATGGCGAACTCCCGGAACAGCCTCCCGACGACGTCCCCCATGAAGAGCAGGGGGATGAGCACCGCAATCAAAGAGACAGTCAGGGAGAGGATGGTGAAGCCAATCTGCTTGGACCCCTTCAGGGCCGCCTCCATGGGCGGCGTGCCTTCCTCGATGTAGCGGGAGATGTTCTCAATCATCACGATGGCGTCGTCGACGACGAAGCCGGTGGCGATGGTGAGCGCCATCAACGTGAGGTTGTTCAGCGAGAAGCCCAGCAGGTACATCGCGCCGAAGGTGCCCACGAGCGACAGCGGCACCGCGACGCTCGGGATGAACGTGGCCGGGAGGTTGCGCAGGAACAGGAAGATGACCAGCACCACGAGCCCGATGGAGAACGTCAGGTCCCATTGGACGTTCTTCACCGAGGCGCGGATGGTCGTCGTCCGGTCGGTCAGCACCACGACCTTCACCGTGGCGGGCAGCGTGGCCTGGAGGCTCGGCAGCAGCTTCTTCACGCTGTCGACCACTGCAATCACATTGGCGCCCGGCTGCCGCTGCACGTTGAGAATCACCGCGGGGACCTGGTTCATCCACGCGGCCTGTCTCACGTTCTCCGCGCCGTCGAAGACGTGCGCCACGTCCGACAGCCGCACGGGCGCCATGCTCCGGTACGCGATGATGAGCGGCGCGTAGTCCGCGCTGGCCAGCAACTGGTCATTGGAGTTGATGGTGAAGGCCTGACGTGGACCATTGAAGCTGCCCTTGGGGGTGTTCACGTTCGCGGCGGCCACCGCGGTGCGGACGTCTTCGAGCGTCAACCCGTAGGCGGACAGCGCGGTGGTGTTCGCCTGGATGCGGACCGCGGGACGCTGACCGCCGCTGATGCTCACGAGCCCCACGCCAGGCAGTTGGGAGATTTTCTGGGCGAGCCGGGTGTCGGCGAGGTCCTCGACCTGGGGCAGCGGCATCGCCTGGGACGTGAGGGCCAGCGTGATGACCGGCGTGTCCGCGGGGTTGACCTTGCTGTAGACCGGCGGATTCGGAAGGTCGGTGGGCAGCAGGTTGGTGGCGGCGTTGATGGCGGCCTGGACCTGCTGCTCCGCGATGTCCAGGCTCATCTGGAGCGTGAACTGGAGCGTGATGACGGACGCGCCCTCGGAGCTCGACGAGGTCATCTGGCTCAGGCCCGGCATCTGCCCGAACTGCCGCTCCAGCGGCGCGGTGATGGCGGAGGCCATCACGTCCGGGCTGGCGCCCGGGTAGAACGTCATCACCTGGATGGTGGGGTAATTGACCTCCGGTAGCGCTGACACGGGCAGCAGCCGGTAGGACAGCACTCCCGCAAGCAGCAGCGCCAACATCAACAGCGACGTCGCGATGGGTCGCAGGATGAAGGGATGGGACATCTAGCGACCGCCGTCGGGTGCTTCGTGCCCGGCGTCCATCCCGCCCTGTCCGCTTCCGCCCTGGCCCAGGCCGGGCGCATGCGCTTGAAGCCGGACGTGCGCGCCGTCGGTGAGCTTGTCGGCGCCCTCCACCACGAGCCGCTCGCCCACGCTCACGCCTCGGGTCACCACGGTGTCGTCCAAATCCGTGGGGCCGAGCGACACGGGTCTGACGCGGACGGTGTCATCCTGCTGGATGATGTAGACGAAGGGCCCCTGGACGCCGTGCTGGATGGCCGCGGTGGGGATGACGGTCGCATCGCGGAGCACGTCGATGCGCAGCCGCGCGTTGACGAACTGCTGGGGGAAGAGCTTGTAGTCGCGGTTGAGGAAGTCCGCGCGCAGGCGGGCCGTGCCCGTCGTCGGGTCGATTTGATTGTCGACGGTGGCGAGGGTTCCCCGCGAGAGCAGGTGCTGGTCGCCTCGGTCATAGGCTTCGACCACGAGTGTCTGGTGGGCCTCCAGCTTCGCGAGGATGTCCGGCACGCGGTCCTCCGGCACGGAGAAGATGACCGTGATGGGCTGCAGGCTGTTGACGATGACGATGCCCGTGGTGGAAGCCGCGTCCACGATGTTGCCCGGGTCGACCAGGCGCAGGCCCACGCGCCCGGCGACGGGAGAGGTGATGCGCGCGTAGGTGAGGTTCAGCCTGGCGGAGGCCACCGCGCCCTCGTCTGACTTCACGATGCCCTCGTACTGCTGGACGAGGGCCGCCTGCGTATCGAGCGTCTGTTTCGCCACGGAGTCCTGCGCGAAGAGGGTGGTGTATCGCTGGAGGTCCAGGCGGGCGTTCGCGAGCAGGGCGCGGTCCCGGAGGAGTTGCCCCTGGGCCTGCTCCAACTGGACCTGGAAGGGCCGGGGGTCTATCTCCGCCAGCACGTCTCCTTCGTTGACGAGCTGGCCCTCCTTGAAGGCCAGGCGCATCAACTGTCCGTCGACCCGGGGGCGCACCGTGACGGAGTGGGTCGGCGTCACCGCGCCCAGGCCGGCGATGTAGACGGGGACGTCGCGGGCCCTGGCCGTGTCGGGGACGACCTGCTGCGGGCGATTCTGCCCCGCGTCCGGTCCGTGTGCGCCCGCTGTCGCCGTGTGGCCCGCGGCGGCGTCACCTCGTCGCCGGACCTGGAGGACGGCGACGAAGACGAGGATGGCCAGGGCCAACACGAACCAGGGCCAACGCCTGCGCCTGGGTGGGTGGGGAGGTGGCGTGCCATCTCCACCAGGGGGGACATGCTCGGGAGCAGGGCTCGTGTTCATACGCCCGTGGGAGAGGCAGCGTCCTGCTGGGGCCCGGAGAGTGGATACGGGCCCGGTCCCCTTCAAGCGCCACGGGCGGACAGGGTCTCTGTCCCTGGCCAACGGTTCACACGGCCCGACGGCTCGCGGAGAGGCGAGCGGGCGTCTTCGTGCGAAGCGGGGTGCACGAGGGGCCCGGGGCGGGGTAGAGAGGGGACTCGGAGGCGTGAAAAGCGATGGACGCGAATGCAGTGGCGGAGCTGGAGAAGGCGGGCGTGAGGGTGGACGCTCCGGACCGGCTGTTTGTCGCCGTGGAGTGGGAAGACCAGAAGCACGTGGTTCCCGTCGGCGCTCGCGCCCTGGTGCGGGCCGGTGAGGTGACGACGCATGTCACCCTCCAGCCCATCTCCAAGCTGTGGACCGGTGACAAGAAGCCGCCCAGCTTCGTGAAGACTCCGCCCCCCGAGTACCACCCGTTCTTCATCCTCATCGAGGCGACCGCCGCCGGCTACTGCCGCGCCGTGCGCAACACGGAGACCGACCAGGAGTTCGAGCGGCTCTACCGCCACCTCGCCCGGCGCCCGGACGGCACGGACCGCAATCCCCTGTTCTCGCACCTCCAGGGCGCCGCGCGCCTCTACATGTCCCTGCGCGACGTGAGCAAGGACGAGTTCGAGGCCGTCATCCACCGCCTCTACCAGTCCGCGAAGCACCACCAGACGCACGTCGGAAGCATCAACTACTTCCAGGACGTGCTCCGCGGCGTGCTCGGGGCCTGAGTTGGAGGAGGGGCGCTCCTGGACGTGGGGCGCCCTGGCTTGTCTTCAATCGATGAAGCGGCGTTCCCAGCGGCGCAGCTCCGCGGCGTGCTCGGCGCCCGCGAGTCGCTGCTCGTGAAAGAGCCAAGGCTCCAGTGTGGTGGCGAGTTTCCGATACGCGGACGGCACGGCGCCGTGCTCTATGTCTCGTGCCTCGGGTTCTGGAGAGAGCACGATGGCGACTCGCTCGTTGCTCAAATCCAACACGGTGGCCCCTGTCGAGCGCAGTTGCTCACGGAGTTCCACCGCGCCTCCTGCCGCGCTCAGTACCGGCTCTCCCAGGAGTGTCATCCAGGAAACCGTGCTGATTCTCGTTCCGAGCTGCCAGGCAAGCCGGTCCATCCGAGGGAGGTCCATCCCAGGATATCCGCGGCACCACTTCCAGACCTCGGCCTCGATTCCCACCAGGTCCATGTCGCAGTTGAATGCGAGCCCCGCGTGCCCGGAGTTGAAGGGGAGGGGCTCGGCCAGCTCCAGCACCAGCGTTCGTAGGGCCTCGGGGCCCGCCTCCTCCAGATACTCCGTGGGAAGCCAGAAGCTCACCACGCATACCGTGTCCGACGTGGCACTGGTCGTTGGTCGACGACCGCGATAGTCGAAGCGATACCGCTTCTCACCCGTGGCGTCCCGAAGGTCCAGGACCGCGCCATGGGGCTCGAGGAGCTCGTCTCGAATGCTGTTCCAGCCTGCCTGGTCAACGGGCTCCCAATCTCCTGCCTCTTCGTCGTAGCGGCTCAGTGCGCCCGAGGGAACGACGCGCCGATAACACTCCAATGCGCGCAGGACGGCGGGGGCCACCTCCGCATGGGGACGGCGCATGTAGAAATGGATGTGGAGCGAGTCTCGAATCACGAGCGCTCCGCTGGTCGCGTGAACGCGAATGCGAGGACGACGCTCAGTCATCGCACGATTCCGAGTCGAGGGACGATGCGCAAGGCGCGCACTCCGAGCACCTGCTCATACAGCTCTCCTTGGTGGAGGCCTTGATGGCAGTGCCCCTTCGGCTATTTGCGCCAGGGGGGAGCTTCGTCGACGTTGGTGCATGGGAACTTGAAGTCGTAGACGGCTTGCGCCTGCCCGGGGTGGCCCGCATGGATGACGACATCGGGAACGAGCGTCCCATGAAGCTCACCTCCATTCCCGGATTGCTTCAGCGCCTGGATGTCCGCCTCGGTGATTACCTTCGTCGTGCCGGTGTTCGTGTCATGGCGATAGCAGGGCTCCAGGCTGAAGCCCCCCGGGCGCAAATGCGTCAGCGCAGCTTCGGCACAGCGCAGCGCTTCTTCGTGCATCTCCATCCCGAGCAGCATGGCCCGGCTCAGGCTCCTGCCCGAGGCGTCTCGTACCAGTTGCTTGCACTCCTCTCGCGTGGGTATCGGACCCGCGAACTCCTCGCGATGCGCCAGGAGGACTTGCGAGCGTGACTGGTCCGCACACCTCACGAGTGCCTCTTCGATGCGGGCCTTCGTCCCTCCGTCCAGAATCCGAAGCGCTTCATGAAGCGAGGCTCCCAGTGTGGCCGCGGCATGTCCTGGTGCCTGGATGAAGTCCTTCCCGGCAAGGGCGACACAGGTCTGCGTCTGTTGACGGCAGGTGTTCGAGACCGTGTCGAAGCGATAGCTGCTTGCTCGCTGAGCGGGTGTCGTCGCGCAGCCAGCGAGGAGCAAGGAGAGGGATGCCACGCACAGCCAGCGAGAAGCGGGCGGCTCGAGAGTGAGGGAGACGTGACTTGTCGAGGACATGGGGCGTGAATGAACTCTTGGACCTGGTGGCGAGGGCTCCTGCACCGTGGGTATGTGCGAAGGTAGCCCATGCCCAGTTCCGGTGGACGCGCCGCGGCGTGCTCGGGGCCTGAGCCTCACCTGTCCTCCGAGGTAGGTACGGGGGGCTGAAACTGGAATATCGTGCGCCGCCGCCCGTTCGTGGGCGTCTTCCTCTTCGACAGGAGCACGGATGTTCCGTCAGTCCCTCCTCTGGACGTCGTGCCTGGCGCTGCTGGTGGCTCCCGCCGCCGACGCCCAGGCGCAAGGCAAGGCGGCCTCCAAGCCCGCCGCCACGTCCACCCAGAAGCTCGGCGCCAACGTCGAGACCCGCACCTTCAAGAACGGTCTCAAGGTCATCGTCTGGCCCGACCACGACATCCCCAATGTCGCCCTCTACAACTGGTTCCGCGTCGGCAGCCGCAACGAATACCCAGGCATCACCGGCCTGTCCCACTTCTTCGAACACATGATGTTCAACGGCGCCAAGAAGTTCGGCCCCGGTGAGTTCGACCGCGTCATGGAGGCCAACGGCGGCTCCAACAACGCCTTCACCTCCGAGGACGTCACCGTCTACCAGGACTGGTTCCCTCGCTCCGCGCTCGACATCATCTTCCAGCTCGAGGCCGACCGGCTCCAGCACCTCGCCTTCGACCCCAAGGTCATCGAGTCCGAGCGCGGCGTCGTCTACTCGGAGCGCCGCTCCAGCGTGGACAACAACAACATGGGCGCGCTCATCGAGCAGGTCCAGGCCACCGCCTTCGTCGCCCACCCGTACCAGTTCCCCGTCATCGGCTGGCCCTCCGACATCGAGTCGTGGCGAATCGAAGACCTCCAGCGCTACTTCAAGACCTACTACGCGCCCAACAACGGCACGCTCATCTTCACCGGCGCCGTCACGCCCGCTGAAATCTTCACGCTCGTCGAGAAGTACCTCGAGCCCATCCCCGCCCAGCCCGCTCCCGAGCCCGTCCGCACCCTGGAGCCCGAGCAGCAGGGCGAGCGCCGCGTCGTGGTGAAGAAGGTCTCCCAGTCCCCGCTCCTCCAGATTGCCTACCACGGCATGTCCGGCAAGGACGCGGACCAGGAAGCCCTCACCCTCCTGCTCAACATCCTCGGCGATGGCGACTCCTCCCGCCTCCACCGGCGCCTCGTCGAGGAAGAGCGCGTCGCCATCCGCGCCAGCACCATGTACTCGCCCGGCTTCGACCCGAGCCTCGTCTGGCTCACCGCCGACCTCCCCACCGGAGGCGATTTGACGCGCGCCGAGGCCCTCATCACCGAGGAGCTGGCGCGTGTGGTGAAGGACGGCGTCACCGACGCGGAGCTGCGCAAGGCTCGCAACATCACCCTCGCCAACTTCTGGCGCTCGCTGGAGACCATCAACGGCCGCGCCTATGCGCTCGGCTCGTCCGAGGTCTTTCGCGGCGACTACCGCAAGGTCTTCGATTCCCCCGCCCGCTTCGAGCGCGTCACCCGTGACGACATCCGCAAGGTCGCCGCCCGCATCTTCGTTCCCGAGCATCGTACCGTCGGCTGGCTCGTCCCCACCGAGGCCGCTGAC
>NZ_JABXEM010000218.1:0-20673 GCF_013372595.1 Myxococcus sp. AM011 | reverse complement strand
CTGGCGCCCCCTTCACGTGGCGCTCGGAGAGCGACGAGCCCTCGCCCGCCCGGCTGCACGCGGTGAATGACCGGCTCAGCGCGGACACGGCGCTCAAGCGGGTCCGCAATGGGGAGTTCCTGCTGTACTCGGGCGACTTCCACAACGCGAAGCAGTTGCTGGGCGCGTTGGGTCGCAGGCTGGAGCGAGCGTCGAACGCCCGCACTCCCCTGGAGGCCTTCCGGGCCGAGCGTCGCGCGCGGCAACTGGAGCACGAGACGCTGTCGCGCATCGTCGTGTCGCTGGACCGCGACTACCGGCTCACGCTCACGCGGGCACCGGACGTGGCCCTGGCGTGCCGACAGGTCTGGGGTGAGCCCGAGACGGAGTTCACGGTGGTCCCCCTCAAGCAGTTGCTCGGCATGCTCGGAGCGGCGGAGTGGCGGCGAAAGGGCCTGGCGGTGCCCGGCCTCACCGGACTCATCCATCCGCATTACGGCGTGTACCTGCCCACGCGCACCGACTACATCGAACTGCTGCTCTGGCTCCCCGAGCTGAAGGGGCAGCGCGTGTTCGACGTGGGCACGGGGACGGGCGTGCTCTCGTTCCTCCTCCTCCAGCGGGGCGCTTCGTCCGTGCAGGCGACGGACTGTGACGCGCGCGCGGTGGCCTGCGCGCGGGAGAACGCGGAGCGGCTGGGGCTGCGCAAGTCCTTCCAGGTGGGCGAGGCCGACCTCTTCCCGGAGGGGAAGGCGGACCTCGTCGTCTGCAACCCCCCGTGGATTCCCGAGCCCCCCAAGAACCGCGTGGACCGCGCGGTGTTCGACCAGGACAGCCAGTTACTGAAGCGATTCCTCGAGGGGCTCCCCGCGGCGCTCGCTCCGGGAGGAGAGGGGCTGCTGATTCTCTCGGACCTGGCGGTGCTGCTGGGCCTGCGCCCCCAGGGCTGGCTCCAGGAGCAGTTCACCCGGTGCGGCCTGACGGTGAAGTGGAGCAAGTCGACGGCGGCGCGGCACTCCAAGGCCAAGGACACCTCGGACCCGCTGCACATGGCGCGCTCGCGCGAGACGACCACGCTCTACTGCCTCACACCCGTGGCGGCGTAGCCCCACGCGGCGCGGAGGGCCCGACGTCAGTCGATGTCCACCAGACAGGCCCCCATCTCCAGCACGAGCGGCTCCCGCGCGGAGACCCGACAGCGCTGACCGGGGGTCTCCAGACGATTCCCTCCGACAATCGTCACGCCCTCCACCGCCTCGATGAAGAAGCAGGGGTGGTGGCCTCCGCCCACCGTCACCTGGGCCTGGTGCGGGGCCACGCCGTCCTGGTCCACGACGATGGCGTTGGTGTCCGCGCGCCCCACCGTCAGCGGCTTGGACCAGAGCTCATGCCGTCCCCCCAGGCGCAGCGTGGAGAGCACCGCACCCTCCTTCGAGCGGAGGGTCACCTTCATCCGGTACTTCTCCACCCGCCAGTACACGATGGACGCGCTGAACGGCCGCGCGTCTCCCCACGCCAGCGTGCCTGACTCCGGGTCCACGCGGACGGTCTGGAAGTTCTCCGGCGAGCGCAGCCAGTCACGCATCTGGGGAGTCAGGTCCGGGACGCGCGCGGGCTCCCACTCGAAGAGACAGGGCTTGAGGCTCGCCTCGCCCTCGTGTCCGTCGCTGAAGCGCACCCGGACGACGAAGGGCGCCACACAGCGAGCCTCCAGAATCACCGCGGCCATGCTCGCACCTCTCCCGTTCGAGGAATCCTTCACGTCAGTGCGCGAATCCTAGCGCGAGGCAATCACAGAAGAGGAAGATTCCGGGCAGAGCGGATCCCAAAATCCCTCTCACCCATTCGAGGGATTCCCCTCACCCTGGATTGGAGTAGTCCCCACGTGGCGAGCGCATTAGAAGACTCGCCATGAGAGTGATTACATGAAGCCTGTCGTCCATTTCCCAGACAGGACACGCTCCTGCCCGGCGCGCACCGCGCTGTCCCTGTTGCTCCTGCTGCTCCCATCGCTGGCGTCGGGCGCCAACGAGGACGCCGTTGTCCACCCGACGCTGTCCTTCCACAACCGGGTCATGCAACTGGCGGGACTCCCTGATTGGAGCCGTGCGGGCTTCCGGGGAGGACAGGACCTGCCGTCCAGCGGGGACATCACCGCGAATGCACACTGCATCCTCACCTCGGAGGAGCTGGCCACCTATCACGGGGTGGTGCCGGATGACGGCGTCGACGACACCTCGGGGCTCCAGGCCGCCATCGATACACTCAAGGCGAACTGCTCGCCTTCGGCCAACTACAATGCGCTGTCATTGATTGCGCTGCCCGCGGGGCGAATCGACCTCAGCCGGCAGGTGTACGTGGACGCCGACTACCTGCTGATTCGAGGGCAGGGCTCCGGCGTCGGCGGCACGGAGCTGGTGTTCCGGCCCGACACGAACACCCGCTACGACACGCTCAGCACGGATGGAGGCCGCTGGGAGCCGCTGACGATGTCCTGGGGCACCGGAGCAGACACCGGCAAGGGTGGGTGGATATGGCCGGGTCGGGCGATGTTCCGCGTCCAGACGCGGGAGCTCGCCACGCGCTACCAGGACGAGCACGCGTCCGCGCCCGCCAACCGCAAGGACCTGTTCGAGGGCTCCATCAACCAGCACTGGGCCTCCGGCGTGAAGGTCGCGGGCAAGGCGGGGGATGCGAACCACGCGGCCCGCGAGGGACACCGCGTCATCCAGTTGGTGTCGAACGCGAACCTGTCGCGCTTCGCCGTCGGCGGTTACCTGTGGGTGGGCGCCGCGAACAGCCGGAACTTCTACGCGCAGCAGCAGATTGGCGCGGCGTCCGAGTCCCTGATGGAGGACCTGCACATGCGCCAGCAGGTGTTCCGCATCGTCGGGCTCGACGCGGGAGCGAAGACGGTCACCATCGACCGGCCGCTGGAATTCGACGTGCCCGTGGACTCCACGTCGGATGGCTCCGCGCCCATCGGCACGGAGGCCTTCGCAAGCAAGGTGACGCCGCTGCGCATGGTGGTGGGAGTGGGCTTCGAGGACTTCTCCTACACGCAGGACGTGAGTGGCCTTCCCCGGCTGGGAGGCGGCACCTATTCCCTGACGCCGGAGAGCGCGGTCCACAACTACGGCAACCTGGCACCCGAGTACGCCATGCACGGCATCCTGTTCAAGTGGGCGGCGGATGGATGGGTGCGGGGCCTCAGCGCGAAGATGACGGGCTCCCATCCGCTGGTGACGGAGGTCGCCCTGAACCTCCAGGTGCAGGACAACAGCTTCGACGGCGCCTGGAACAAGGGCAAGGGCGGCAATGGCTATCTGCGGGGCAGCCGCGTGTGGAGCTCGCTGTATGCCTTCAACACCAGTCGCAACCTGCGGCACTTCACCTTCCAGTGGTCCTCCAGCGGCAACGTGGCCTTCCGCAACAACCTGGACTCGGACCTGAACCTGCATGGCGGCTGGGAGCGCTACAACCTCTTCGAGGGAAACCTCGTGCGGGTGCCGTATGACCACCGCTCCGCCAGCTGCACCGCGAACTGCGGAGGCGAAGGCGGGCAGATTGATGCCGGCACCTGGTATCCCGTGTGGTGGGCCACCGGCCCCAAGGCCATCAAGTGGGCGGGCTCCTCCGGTCCGCAGAACGTCTTCCGCAACAACACGCTCATCAAGCAGACGACGCCGGGCGGGCCGTATCTGCCCTACACGCCCTACTCCACGCCGGAGGAGACCCCCTCCGAGACGGTGTTCATGTTCGGCTCCAACCCGGCGAGTCCCCGCCAGTTCCTCCACCTGTCCCAGGGGGGCGTCCCCATCGCGGATTGGACGGGGCGGGAGACGCTGGACTACTCCGAGGCCCGGGGCGTCGCCACCGTCTCCCAGCCCGTCTTCCCCTCGCTGTTCCTGCTCAAGGACGCGCCCGTCATCCTCGTGTCTCGCGCGCGCACGGGCACCGTGGCGACGTGGAACATGCAGGGCGCGGGCACGGGACAGAACGGCCCGTACGAGAGCAAGTACGTCTCCGACCTGGCGGGACTGATGGCATCGGGCCGGGGCGTCAACGCGGACGTCGTCGCCATCCAGGAGGCGGGGCTTCCGCCCCCGAGCGTGCGCAACGCGGAGATTCAGCGCTTCGCCCAGAATGAGTACCAGAACGCCGCGGGCGTCCATCCGGACGTGGTGCAGTACCGCCTCTCCGGCTCGCAGCTGCGTCCCCAGTCCTACCTGTATTGGATGGAGACCGACCCCAACGGCCACCGCGTCAACCTGGCCGTGGCCAGCCAGCAGGAGGCCGACGAGGTCTTCGTGGTGCTTCCCCCGCTCAACTGGGGAGGCCCGGTCCTGCGCCCCGCGCTGGGCATCCGCCTGGGGAACACCGTCTACTTCTCCCTCCACGCGATTTCCCCCAACGGCCCCGACGCCTCGGGACTCATCCAGGAGATTCGCGCGCGGATGGCCGCGGCGAACGGAGGCCAGGGGTATGACTGGGTCGCGCTGGGTGACTTCAACCGGGACCCCGACACCCTCCGCAATGCCCTGCCGCTCGGGCAGTACCACGTCCAGGACCCCTCGGGGCCCACCCAGGGCACGCCGGAGCCCACCAGCACCCTGGACTACGCGGTGGGACCCAACCATCAGGTGCCGCGCATCTTTGGGGGCGCGGTGCATCGCATCCTGAATTCGGACCACCAGCCCGTGGTCTACAGCCACAACTTCCGGGCGGGCGGTGGCGCGCCCGAGGAGCCGGACGGGCCGGATGACCCGGAGCTGCCCTCCGTGGCCGTGGTGCGCAGCGCCTGGTCGGGCCAGGTGCTGGACGTCAACGGCAACTCCACGAATCACGGCGTGCCCATCATCGAGTACCCATACCACCAAGGGCTGAACCAGCAGTGGCACCTGCGCCGCGAGGACGCGCACCCCGGCTACTACCGGCTCCAGAACGGCAACAGCCACCAGTACCTGGGGCAGCAGGGCAGCGCGGCCAATGCCATCCTCGTGCAGTGGCACGAGCGCGTGGATGACCAGCTCTGGCGGCCGGAGCTCCAACCGGACAATTCCTACATCCTTCGCAACTTCGTCACCGGACAGGTGATGACGTCATGGCTGGGCGGCGGCTCCCTGCACACGGTGAGTGGCGTGGACGAGTCCCCGGAGATGGCCTTCGCGCAGCGCTGGTTCCTCCAATCCGTGGCGGAGGCCGATGACCGGGAGGAAATCGTGAGCTTCCCACCTCAATCCGGGACGGACCTCGTCGTGGACGTGGAGGGCGGCGGCGTCCTGGAGCACACGCCCATCATCCTGTACCCGGACAACACGAGCGAGAACCAGGTCTTCGACTTCATCTCCGCGGGCAGCCTGGGCACGGACCCGTGCGGCTATCTCTTCAACGGCACGGGCTACCTCGGCGCGGACTCGCCCATCGGCATCCCCCAGGACGATGACGCCGTCGCGCTGACGTACTACCAGCCGCAGAACCCGGAGATTCTCTGGTGCGTGAGCACCGTGGGCGGCGTGGCGAACAAGCTCTACAACCTGACCGGCTCGCCCAGGACGCCCCACAAGCTGTACCTCACGCGCGGCGCGACAGGAGCGCAGCTCCGCGTCCGGACGGAGCTGACGAGCGGTGACTCGCAGGTGTGGCGCCTGCGCGTGACGGAGTGAGCCCTGGCGCGGGGGGCCGGGGCACAAGGCCTCAGTCCCTCGCGCTCCGGCTCAAGAGTCCGGGGCCGTCCTTCTCGTCCCGGCGCAGCTCGAAGCTGAACGTGGCGCCTTCGCCGGGGGTGCTTTCGACGGAAATCCTGCCGCCGTGCTCCTGGATGAGCTGCTTGGAGATGTAGAGGCCCAGCCCCAGCCCGCTGGACTCGCTCGCGGACGTCGCGCGCTCGAAGCGGACGAAGATTCGCTCGTGCTGGTCGGCGGGGATGCCCCGGCCTTCATCCCGGAGGCTGAACCTCACCCAGCTCCCCCGCTGCTCCAGCGTCGCGTGCACCGGCTTGCCGGGCGCGTACTTGATGGCGTTGATGATGAAGTTCGTCAGCACCTGCTCGATTCTCGCGGCGTCCAGCGACAGCCGGAGGCCCTCCTCCAGCCGCTGCTCCAGCAGGATGCCGGCCGCCTCGAACTGGGGCGCGAAGCGGGCCAGCACGTCCCGCACCAGGTCGGAGAGGTTCGTCTCCACCCGAATCACCGTCAGCTTGCCGGTGCTGATGCGGGACACGTCGAGCATGTCATTGACCAGACGCGACAGGCGCTCCACCTGGAGGAGCGTGGTGTCGAGCAGCCTCCCGAAGCGCGCGGGGGCAATCCCCGCGAGCCCCTGGCTCGAGAAGACGCGCCGGGTCATCTGCGTCTGGAGCTTGAGCGTGGTCAGCGGCGTGTTGAGCTCGTGCGAGGCGACCCCGATGAAGGTGTCCCGGGCGACGAGGGCCGCGCGGAGGTTGTCCGCGAGCTGTTCAATCTCCTGCTGCTCGTTGACCTGGTCCGTCACCTCGTAGATGACCACCAGGATGCCATCCACCCGGCCCGACGCGTCCCGCTTCGCCTGATAGGTGAAGTTGACGAACATCTCCCGGGCGACCCCGTCGGCCTGCACCATGGAAGCGCGCAGCTTCGTGCCGTGGAAGCTCTGCCCCGTCTGATAGACGCCGTCGAGTATCTCGTAGAACCCCTGCCCCTCCAGCTCCGGCAGCGCCTGCCTCACGGACAGGTTCAGCAGGTCCGTGACAGGCCGCCCACCGAACAGCATGGACATGAAGGGAGCGTTCGCGAAGGTGTAGACGTGGCGCGGCCCGCTGAGGATGGCGATGCCGAGCGGCGCTTGAAGCAGGAAGCTCTGGAGCTCCTGGCGCGCGCGCAGGACCTCCTCCTCCGCCCACTTCCGCTCGCTGATGTCGAGCGAGGTCCCGATGAACCGGGTGGCCCTTCCCTCCGCGTCGAAGGAGACCTGCCCTCGCGCCTCGACCCAGCGAGGCCGTGCGCCAGGCGGGGCCGCCACCCGGTGCTCCCGCTGGTACAGCCCGCCTTGCGTCTTCCCCGCGAGCGCGGCGGCGATGCTGTCGTGCACGCCCCGCACATCCTCGGGATGGATGCGCTCCAGCACCTGGTCGAGGCGGTACTCCGACTGCTCGGGCAGCCCGAAGAGCGCGGTCATCCGCGCATCCGCCGTCATCGTCCCGGGGCCGACCTCCAGCTCCCAGGTGCCCGCTCCCGAAGCCTCCACCACGCGGCGTAGCCGCTCCTCGCCGCGCCGCAGGGCCTGCTCACTGAAGATGCGCCCGGTGGTCTCGGTGCAGACCACCAGCGTGCCCTGAATCCTCCCGGACTCGTCGAAGACCGGGGAGTAGCCGTAGGTCCAATAGACGTCCTCGATGCGGCCGTTGCGGAAGATGGGGACGAGCTGGTCCTCGTTCCAACTGGCCTTCCCCTCGCGCATCACGTCTTCGATTTGCGGGCCGATGATGGGCCAGATTTCCGGCCACGTCTCCCGGCCCGGCCGTCCCAGCGCACCGGGGTGCTTGCCCCGGCCGAAGCTGGGGACATAGGCATCGTTGTAGAACTGGATGAGCTCCGGCCCCCACCAGAGGAACATGGGGTGGCGGGAGTGCAGCAGCGTCTTGACGACGGTCTTCAACGAGCCGGGCCAGCGCTCCACGGGCCCCACGGGCGTGGCGGCCCAGTCCAGCTCACGCATCCGGGAGGCCATCTCTCCGGCCCCACTGAACAGTTCCTCCGCCTTCACGTGATGGGACTCCCGGGTCGTGCCGAGGGAGCCGGGTTCTAGAGCATCCCCGTCCCTCATGAAACAACTCCGCGAGACCAGACAAGCCCACGGACCCTCTTCTCCAACGGGCGCGCTCGCGGGGCGGTGGTTATCACCAGGGCCATGCGGCGGGGCCCCCGCCTCGCCGCTCCCCTACCAACCGGAGTCACACATGAAGATTGGAATCATCGGCGCGGGTTACATCGGCTCGGCGCTGGCGAGGAAGTGGGTGAAGCTGGGTCACCAGGTCGTGCTGGCCAACTCGCGCGGACCGGACACACTGAAGGAGCTGGCCGCCGAGATTGGAGCGACCGCGGGCACCGTCGAGCAGGCCGCGCACGCCGGCGAGGTCGTCGTCGTCACCATCCCCCAGCGCGCGGTGGTGGACCTGCCCAAGGACCTCTTCAAGGGCGTCCCCGCCAACGTGGTCGTCATCGACACCGGCAACTACTATCCGATTCGCGACGGCGACATCCCCGCGCTCACCTCAGGACAAATCGAGAGCGCCTGGGTCGGCGAGCATCTGGGTCGGCCGGTCATCAAGGTGTTCAATAACATCTACTCCAAGTCCCTGGCGGAGAAGGGCGCGCCGAAGGGCTCCCCGGGGCGCATCGCGCTTCCCGTCTCCGGTGACCCGGCCGAGGCGCGAGCGAAGGTCATGCGCCTGGTGGACGAGCTGGGGTTCGACCCGGTCGACGCGGGCGGCCTCGACGAGTCCTGGCGGCATCAGCCGGGCACGCCCGCCTACACGAAGGACTTCGACGCGCGCGGGCTGAAGGAAGCGCTCGCCGCCGCCGAGAAGAGCCGCCTCCCCGAGTACCGCAAGGCCGCGGATGAGTCGCTCAAGGCGTACTTCGCGACCCTGCCCAAGGGCTGAGCCAGGACGGAGTTCCTCAGAGAGGCGCCGCGTCGACCGTGGACTCCGGCGCGGGCGGCGGCGGCGCCTCGTCCTGACTCACCTGGGAGTTCAGGACCCGGCTCGGTTGGATGTCCGTCCCGGGGCCTTCCGGAAACAGCCTCAGGCGGCCTGTTGGGAGCGGGCCTGGTGCTCCTTCATGGCCCGGCAGCGCCCCAGGTAGTGCTCGAAGGCACGCAGCAGCGCGTCCGGGTCCTTCAGCTTGCTCAAACAGAGCGAGCGCTTCTCCTTGGACCGCCCTTCTCCCGTCACCTGCAGGTCCAGGTACTTCTTGAACATGCGGTCCGCCGTGCTGGCGTGAGTCACTTCCGAGAGCAGCACGGGCTCCTCCCACTCCGGGCAATGCACCTGGGCGAAGTCCAGCGTGGCCTCATGTCCGGCCTCCTTGCCCTCGAAGGACAGCGGCGGGAAGTGCCGCTCCACGTGCTGCCGCTCCTCGTCGTTGGACGGCACGTAGCGGTACGCGAGCACCAGGTCATGGGCCTGTGAGAAGCGCGCCTCGTAGGCGCCCCACAGCCGCGCCTCGATGGCCTCCGCCTCTTGAATCGTGCTCACCCATGAGAACGTCACGGGCTCGAGCAGCACCTGCGCCATGTCCGACGGCGCCAGCCGCGCGTTGACGTTCTCCAGTCGCGCGGAGAGCGGTGGGTGCGAGTCGAACGGATGCGGCGTCACGGAGCCGTGCAAATCCCCGTGCACGGCATCCGACTGCGCGTAGTCCGCGAAGCCGAGCGCGACGCGCCGGGCGATGGCCACCGACTGCTGCCGCTCGTCGCGGGAGAAGAGGTCCGCCTCGACACGGTCCCTGAAGCCCGCGTACGCGCCCACCTTCACCAGCGAGCGGGCGATGTCCCGACCGGAGGTGATGCCCGCGGCGAGTCGGTCCGCGGCCAGCTCGCTTTCGCGCCGGCTGCGTCCCAGCGACAGCTCGAAGAGCCCGCGGTACGCCAGCATGAAGTGGTAGATGGGGCGCGTCAGGCCTCCCTCATGCAGCGTCTGGAGATACTGGGCGAAGTGCGCGAGCCTCGGCGCCAGCCGCTTGCCGTGGCCCGTGTCACCGCCCAGCAGGTGTCCCATCTCGTGCGCGAGCACCGCGTCCGCCTCCGACTGCTCCAACAGGCGCAGCAAGGACAGGCTCACGTAGAGCGTCCGGCCAGAGAGCGTCTGTCCGCCGACGCGCACGTCGCTCTCCGTGACGAAGAAGTTGGCGTCGATGCCCGCGAGGATGTGGTCCGGCGGGGGCGTATCGAGCCGCGCGCACAGCCGGCGCACGTGCGCCCAGAGCTCCGGGGCCTTGGACTCCTCCAACACCTCCGCCTCCACCTCGAAGTCCATGGGGGGACGGCGGAAGATGGCGACCACCACGAGGAAGATGGCCATGGCGACCAGGATGCCCACCACGCCGATGAGCTTGGGTGAGTAGCGATTGAACCAGAGCGCCGTCACCCAATAGGACAACCACACCGCCAGGCCGCCCTGTCCAATCGCCTGGAGCGCGCCCGTGACGCGGAGCACGTTCCACCCCACGACGAAGCTGATGAACTGGAACGGCCGGGACACGAACGCGGCCAGGCCACACAATAGGGCAATCACGGTGGTGGCGAGCCCCAGCGCCAGCAGGCCCGACGCCAGGCTGTGCATCCAGTCGAACTGCTTCACGTCCTTGCACACCTCGGCGAGGTTGCTCCGGAAGTTCGCCAGCGCCTCATCCGTGCTCAGGCAGGCAGCCGAGGCGGGAACGGCGCGGAAGAAAGCCAGGGTCTCCGCCCGCTGCTCCTCGGTGAGTTCGGTGTCCTGGGACACCTGCTTCTCGATGGACTCGAGCACGTCCCCGTCCACGCTGGCGGTCGCGTGGCCGGTGAACCAGAGGCCGAAGAGTGGAAGGGCGAAGAGCCAGAGAGCGGGCAGCACGTAGCTGCGCAGGAAGCCGGGGGCGGTCGTCGTAGGTCGCATGGGTATCGGTGCCGACAATCCTACTCCCGGGCGGGTGTCTCCCCGCCAGCCGCCTGGAGCAGGTCCCGTTCCCACCCTCACCTGCTCGACTCGTTTTCACGGGCTTTCACCGAACCCGAACCATCACCACCTTGGGGTACGCGATGGAGAACCCCAGGCGCTCCATGTTCCGCTGGGACCCGCTGGCCGGCAGGGTGCTGCTCGACGCCAACATGCCTCCCTGGCGAATGGCCCACGCCAGTCGCGCTGAAATCAACTCCTGCTGCAGTCCCCTGCCACGGAAGCGCTCGCGCACCGACGTTCCCGACAACGTCGCCACGCCGTCATGCAGGGCCACGGTGCCGCCGCCCGCTGGCTCTCCGTCCACCAGCGCGAGGAAGCAGGTGGTGCCTGGCATCGTCGCCGTGCCCATCATGAGTGAGGCCTCCGCGTCCGACACCTCCTCGCGTCCGAGGAAGCCCCGGGCCACCGTGCGCGAGAAGGCCTCCGCCTCTCCATCACGGAGGGGACGAATCTCCGCGACTGTCGGCGGCGTGGGACTTCCCGGCAACGCGCGCACGAGCACCTGCTGGAACTCGCCCACCTGATAGCCCCGCTGCGCCAGCCCCTGGGCCAGCGTGGGATGGGCGAAGGGCAACAGGTCAATCTGGAGCAGGCCGCCAGCCTGGCCCAGATGGGACTCCACCCGGTCCAGGTCCTCGGCGCTGACGGGCCCTTCCAGTCCCAGCGCGACCGCCTGGGTGAGGGGCGAGTCCGGACCGTTGAAGAGGGCCAGGCCTCCGGCGACTTCGAGGACACCGGAGGGCGGCGTGGCACTGCGATTCTGCACCGCCTGGGCCAGCTCCAGGCGCCGGGCGAGCCGAGCGTCCACCACCAAGCGTGACGGCGAAGATGAAGGCTGCATGGCGCGCACCCTCATCCACGACGGGCGGCGGTGTCTATCGGCTTCCGGCGCCGCTTGTCACAATCGTGCGCTCCTTCACGCCCGTTTCGCGCGACGGCGGTGACTCGGGTTGCGCGGCGCCACCTCAGCTCCCATCATCGAGCGACGGGAAGACGCCTCGAAGGCACTTCAGGCGCGCCTGAACGGAGGGTGGCCAGATGGACGGGACGTCCCACCGTCAGTGCACGAGTTCACCAGGAAACGTCTTGCCGGCACGGCGCCTTGCCAGACGTGCTACGCGACCCAGTCGCCGCTTCTTCTCTCGCCGCGCCAGTCCCCCTCCCCCATCGTGAACCCACCTGTCCACGGCTCCCGCTCCGCGAGTGCATCCCCGCCCGGGGCGGACTTTGCGCGGGTGTGGATGGTCGACGACAGCCCCACGCAGTTGGAGCGGGCCCGGGCGCTCCTGTCGAAACACCACGCGGTCGAGACCTTCCGCGACGCCGAGGCGATGATCGAGCGGCTCACCCAGGGCCTCCCTCCCGACGTGCTCCTGCTGGACTGGCAGTTGCCGGGCGTCTCCGGACTGGATGCGTGCCGCTACGTGCGCGAGCACTACGATGACGTCACGCTGCCCATCCTGATTCTCTCCGCGCGGGGCGCCCACGCGGACTTCACCGAGGGCCTGCGGGCCGGGGCCAGCGACTACGTCTCCAAGCCCTACGACGACGCGGAGCTGCTCGCGCGCGTGGGCAGCCTCCTGCGCATCCGGGCGCAGGGACAGCAACTGCGCGAGCGCGAGGCGTATCTGGCCACGACGCTCTCCAGCATCGGAGACGCGGTCATCACCACGGACCGTGCCGGACACATCACCTTCCTCAACCCCGTGGCCGAGCGAGTCACCGGCTGGAGCGATGCCCAGGCGCGGCAGCGCCCCGTGACGGACGTCTTCAAGCTCATCGACGCCTCCACCCGGGCCCTCGTGGAGGACCCCGTCGGCCGCGTCCTCACGCGGGGCACGACCCAGGGGCTCGTCGGGCCCACGCTGCTCTTGCGCAGGGATGGCTCGGAGGTCCCCATCGAGGACAGTGCCGCGCCCATCCGCGTGGGCATCAACGAGCTGACGGGCGTCGTGCTCGTCTTCCGGGATGTCACCGAACAGAGCAAGACGCGGCAACACAACGAGGCCCTCGACGCGAAGGTCCGCGCCAGCGAGGCCGAGCTGCGCATCCTGCTCGACGCGATTCCCGTCCTCGTCTCGTATGTCACCCCGGAGGAGACCTACGGCCGGGTCAACAAGGCATACGAGGACTGGTTCGGAATCGCCCAGGACAGCCTCCGGGGCAGGTCCCTCCGGAAGGTCATCGGGGAGGCCGCGTACGAGGTGCTCGGGCCCTACGTGAAGCGAGGGCTGGCGGGAGAAGACCTCTCGTTCGAGCAACATGACGTGCCCTACCGGTTGGGCGGCACGCGCGACGTGAGGGTCACCTTCATCGCGCACCGGGAGGCGGGGCAGCCCGCGGGGGGCTACGTCGCGCTGCTCCAGGACATCACCGCGGAGCGGAGGCTGGCGAAGGAGCGCGAGCGCTCGGCCCAGCAACAGCGGGAGCAGGCGGAGTTCGAGCAGCAGCTCATCGGCATCGTGAGCCACGACCTGCGCAATCCCCTGGCCGCCATCCTGATGGGGGCGGCCCGGCTGAATCAGCAGGACGGACTGGATTCGAATGTCCGCAAGACGTCGGCGCGCATCCATTCATCCGCGGCTCGCGCGGTGCGGATGGTGAACGAGCTGCTGGACTTCACGCAGGCCCGGATGGGCGGCGGCATCCGGATTGAGTGCAACCCCACGGACCTCCACTCCCTCTTGCGCACCATGGTGGACGAGGTGGAGACCGCCAACCCCGCCGCCCGGGTGAAGGTGGAGATGAGCGGCGACGGGCGGGGCCTGTGGGACGGAGACCGGCTCTCCCAGGTGCTCCAGAACCTGGTGACGAATGCCCTCAAGTACGGCGCGCCCGACAGGCCCGTCCACGTCGTCGCCCGGGGCGATACCGAACACGTCACGTTCAGCGTGCACAACGAGGGCGCGCCCATTCCCGCCGACCAGCTCTCCGCCCTCTTCGAGCCCTTCCAGCGGGGCACGGGCACCGTGGACACGACGGGGCGCAGCGTGGGGCTCGGCCTGTTCATCGTGAAGTCGATTGTCGACGCCCACGGCGGGCGCATCGAAGTGCGGTCAGAGACAGGCCAGGGCACCACGTTCATCGTGAGCCTGCCCCGCCACGCGTGCAGCTCGGCGCCGCGCTAGCCGGGCCGCGGCCCCTCGTCAGGAAGGGCCGGGCCTTCCGACTCACCCCTCCAGGTCGCCGACAATCTTCCCGAAGGGAGACGGCGTGCCCAGCATCTTCTGGAACCGGTTCCGGTTGTCCGAGCCCACGTCGTAGTTGTTGAAGTTGACGTCGTTGGAGTTCTTCCCGTCCGGCAGCATGCCCGAATAGTCCTGGCGTGCCGGCAGTCCGTGCTCCGCGCGAATCTTGTTCTCGGTGGGGGCCCAGCCCGCGGGCGTGTGCGGCGTGGGCTTCAGGCCCACCGTCTCGAACTCCTCGCGCAGGCGCAGGCGGTCCTCGACGGTCTCCTTCATGTTGGCGGAGTGCGTCGGGTACTGCTGAAAGACGGGCGCGTCGGCGTGCTTGCTGGCCGCCAGCGGGCTCACCTGCACGCCATTGGCCGCGCGCCAGGCGTGGACCGACTCGTGGCCCAGGCTGTTGAAGCGCTGGCCCGGGTCGTTCTCGTTGTAATTGATGCGGCTGGCAGTGCCCGTGCCGGGCTGGCCTTCGTAGCGGTACGCGGGGCGGAGGGAGTCGAGGGTCCCGTTGTGCCGGGGCGCGTGCGACATGGGCATCGAGGCCTCGCGGCCCGAGTAGAGGTCCGCCACCGTCAGCGGGTTGCGCTGGGTGCCGATGGCGCCGGGGTTCACCTGGGACGTGCGGTCATTGAGCTCCGTCATCATCCGGCCGCCCTCGGGCCGGCTCGTCAGCCGGTGCGTGGAGTTGCGGGCATCCTGCGTGAAGTCGGCGAAGTCCGCGCCCGTCTGGCCGCTGTCGCGGCGGGTGCGGATTCCCTGGAGGTCCGGGTGCACCACGCCATAGTCCGTGGGCTTGAGGTTGGCCTTGCCGTCCTGCAGCTCCGTGGGCGACGGGCGCGGCTGGGAAGGCGCGCCGGCCGACTCGGTCTTCTGCGGCGGCGTCTTCTCCGGCGTCTTCGCGGGCGTCTTCTCCGGCGTCTTCGGCTTGCTCGTCTCCAGCTTCGGGGGCGCGCTGTTGCTGCGGGAGCGGGAGGAAGAGGAGGAGGAACCGAGGGAAGACGGCTTGGAGCGGAGCTTCATGGGGATCGCCTCTGGAGGGAGTCGGTGACGAGGCTCCCTAGAGCATCCGGTGTGCCAGCCTCCCCGTGGCGGGGCGCGGCCCTGGAGCGACCTGATTTCAAGAGGTTCCACCGGGCGCGGGGCTCTCCCGGAAGCTTCCGCTGATGACCGTGAACAAGGGGCTGATGACTGCCGTCATCAGGCGCGGCGCCCTCCAGGCTGGCAAACACCAGGAGGGCCGCCTAGAAGCACGCCCCCTTCATCCAAGGCTCATCCACCGCATGAATCGCAAGAACGCGCTCAGCACCCTGCTCGCACTGGGACTGCTGACGACCCTCAGTGCCCAGGCCGAGGTGCTGTTCTCCCAGGCCAACCTCCTGCTCAACAAGAACCAGCTCTCCGCGGTGAACTATCGCGGCAAGGGCCTGTCGCTGCCCGTGGGGACGAAGGTGGAGGTCCTCAAGCGGAGCGACGACGAGGTGCGCTGCCGGGTGGTCGACTCGGGGGCCGAGTTCAAGTTCGTCTCGCACAAGAGCCTGGGCAAGGACGCTTCCGCGCTGTTCCCCTCCTTCTTCTCCGCGAAGGACCCCGCGGCGCGCATCGCCGCGCTCACGCCGGAGGAGCAGAAGCAGGTCAAGGCGGGTGAGCTGGCTCGCGGAATGTCCCGGGACGCGGTGCTGCTGACGGTGGGCCCGCCGCCGCCGCACCGGACGCTGTCGCTGGAGAGCAAGACGTGGACCTACTGGAGCTCGAAGTTCTCCACGTTCGAGGTCATCTTCGATGCCGACGGCAAGGTGGTGTCGTTCGGTGACGAGCCCGCGCCGGTGGCCGCGCCCGCTCCCGCCCCGTCGGAGAAGGTCTTCCACCACGCGACGGCCAACTTCCACTTCGACAACGACACCCTGTCCTGGGTGAACTACCTCAAGGGCCCCATCCTCCCGTTCAACACCCGCGTGGAGGTGCTGGACAAGGGCGGCTCGAAGGTGAAGTTCAAGGTCGTGGAGACGGGCAAGGAGTTCGTGTTCGAGAACGACGAGCGCTCGGGCGCTGACACCTGGGCGCTGTTCCAGGCCGCGTTCGCCCCCGAGGACCAGGCCCCCAAGCTGGAGACGCTGTCGGAGCAGGACCGCAAGAAGGTCTCCGCGTCGGAAGTGGTGACGGGCATGTCCCGCGCCGCCGTGCGCATGGCGTGGGGGCCGCCGCCGCCGCATGAGACGCCCTCGTTCAACTCCACCGTCTGGACCTATTGGAAGAGCAAGCTGGTCAAGGTGAAGGTCACCTTCGACAAGGACGACAAGGTCGCTTCCATCGAGTAGCGGCCCGCCGCCCCGGCTGTCCTGGTGGAGCTTTGACTCCGTGGGACAGCCGGAGGTGGCCGTTCGTCAGCGCTCCTTCAGCGCAGGGCGAAGCGCCGCCGGTAGGCATCCGGCGTCAGGCCCGTACGGGCCTTGAAGCGGCGACGGAACGAGGTGGTCTCCGCGTAGCCCACGGCCTGGGATATGTCCTCCACGGTGCGGGGGGTGGTCTCCAGGAGGTGCCGGGCGGCTTCGATTCGCAGGCGCTGGACGTAATCCAGCGGCGTGTCGCCGGTGGCCTTGCGGAAGCGGCGCAGCAGCGTGCGCTCTCCGAGGCTCGCCGCCACGGCCGCGCCCGTCAGGCTCACCGGGCCGGCGAGGTGCGCCTCCAGCCACTCCTGGGCGCGCAGCACGGCTTCGTCTCCGTGGCCTCGGGGAATGGCCTGCACCGCGTAGGGCGCCTGGAACCTGCGACCCGGCTCCACCAGGAGCATCTTCGCGCATAGCGCCGCCAGCTCCGGCGAGGCGTGCTTCGCCACCAGGTGCAGGCAGAGGTCCAGGTAGGCCGTCACGCCGCCCGCGGTGAGCACGTCGCCGTGGTCCACCAGGAGCAGCTCCGGCTTGAGCGCCACGCGCGGATAGCGCGCCACGAAGTCCTGGGCGAGCCCCCAGTGGGTGGTGGCCTCCCGTCCATCCAGGAGGCCCGTCTTCGCGAGCAGGAAGGCCCCGGCGCACACCGCCGCCAGCGTGGAGCCCCGGGCGTGCTGTCCCACGAGCCAGTCGGCCGTGGAGCGCTCGGCCACGCTGCCCTCCAGGTTGCCGATGACGGCGGGGACGAAGACGACATCGAAGCGCTCGGAAGGAGCCGGCACCCGCGCGGCGGCGAGCTCCAGGCCGTGGAAGCTCCGGATGGGGCCGGCTCGAGCGGCCACCAGCTCGGCGGTGAAGGGCTCGCTCCGGCCCTGCTCACGGCTCAGGAGGTTCGCCATGGCGAACACGTCCAGCGGCCCCGTCACGCTGGAGGCCACGCAGCCCTCCAGGGCCAGCACCGCGATGTGGAGTGACGAGGACCTGGCGGCCATGCGCGCTTGTCGGTTTCCGCCCGGACTTTGTCAATCCGAGCACTGCCGCCGGGAGCGACGTCTGGATATTCAGCGGGACAACGGACGACCACCCGCTGGAGGAGAACCCCATGGACAAGCCCCTGGAGAACGCCGCGCTGCTGCTCATCGACATCCAGAATGACTACTTCCCCGGAGGCCGGTTCGAGCTGGACGGCACCGACGCGGCCGCCACCCAGGCCCGGGCGGCGCTCGACTTCTTCCGCGAGCGAGGGGTGCCGGTCATCCACGTCCGCCACGAGTCACCGCAGCCGGGCGCCCCGTTCTTCCTGCCGGGGACGCCGGGGGCCCAGATTCATTCCCGCGTCGAGCCCCGGCCCGGCGAGGCGGTGGTGCTCAAGCACTTCCCCAACAGCTTCCGGGAGACGGACCTCCAGGAGCGCCTGCGGGCGCTGGGCGTGAGGCACCTGGTCGTCACCGGGATGATGACGCTGATGTGCGTGGACGCCACGGTGCGCGCGGCCGCGGACCAGGGATACACCGTCACGGTGCTCCCGGATGCCTGCGCGGCCCGTGCCCTGGAGTTCAACGGCCAGAAGGTCTCCGCGCCGGACGTCCACGCCGCGTTCCTCGCCGCGCTCGGCATGGGCTACGCCCGCCTCGTACCGACGGCGGAGTTCCTGGCCCAGGCCGGGCGCTGAAGCGAAGCCTGCTTCCTACTGAACCGTCACGCCGATGGCGTAGGCGCGGACATCGCCAGGGTCGAGGACGCGGTGGTCCTTGGAACCCGCGAACGGGGTGCTATGCCTGGGCGTCATGATTGACCACACGGGTATCGGTGTCGCGGACGTCGCGCGCTCCGCCGTCTTCTACGATGCGGTGCTGAGCGCCTTGGGAATGCATCGCGTCGCGCAGCTCCCAGAGAGCGATGGACGCGATGCGGTGGGCTACGGCGTCGACCACCCTGTCTTCTGGATTGACCGCTTCCATCCGCACAGCGTGAAGCAACACACGGCCTTCGCAGCCCGGAGCCGCGCGGAGGTGGACGCCTTCCATGCGGCCGCGCTGAAGTCCGGAGGCACCGACAACGGCCCTCCCGGGCTTCGCTCCACCGCGCAAGGCTATCCGCCGGGCTACTACGCCGCCTTCGTGTTCGACCCGGATGGCAACAACATGGAAGCCCTCTTCCGCGAGCGGTGAGTCGAGTCCACCGTGGCCCCGGCGCATGCGCCACGCTGTTCGCCGGGGTCCCCGCCGCCCTGACCGCCCTGCTCCTCCGAGCCCTGGGTGTCAGGCCCGCCTGGAGGTCGTGAGCCTCACCGGGGCGCAACGCCCGACGGCGGTGGACCGGGCGTGGAGAACACCGAGCTGGCGGAGCGGTGGGAGATGCGTTGGTAGCGCGCATAGGCCTCCACGAGCGCCGCGCGCATGGCCGTGGCCTCCGTGGGCCCGTGCCGCGCCACGGTGGTGGCCATCGCCTCCAGCAGATAGGCCTCGGGCGCCATCAACGTCCGCGTGAGCGCGACAGGGCTTGCGCCCAACGTCTTCAGCACCGGGCCGAAGTACTGCTCACTCATGCAGGCCAGGACGACGACGGGCCTGGGCGTGGCCACCGACGGCGACTCCACCTGGGGAGGCGCGCGGTCCATCAGCCGGTCATGCCCGGCCCACACCACCAGGTCGGCCCGGCTCGCGCCCGCCGCCGCACGCAGGAAGTCCTCCAGCGCGGTGTCAATCCGGTCGCCCGCGTAGGCATGGAGCCGCAGCCGCACGGGCCGCTCTCCCTTCGCGGCCTTCCGCTCCAGGACGAGCACGCGCAGCACCGCGGAGTCCACGGGCCCCGCCTCGCGGCTCACCACCTTGAACCCCGGGGCCCGTGAGAGGAACCGCTCCGCGCCATACATCGCGCCCCAGTAGAGGTTCGTGTCCAGGGCGCGAGGGGCGCCCGCCGGTGCACGGCCACACTCAATCAAGGCGTTGTCACACAGCGGGACGAAGACCTCGACCTCCACCGCCGCCACGGGAGGCACGGCCAGCAGGCTCAACAACACGAGGGGCAGCAAGGCGGACCTCCAGGAGTGACTCGAAGAGACACCCCTGGCCCGGCCATCCGTTCCCGCGGGCGTGAAGCGCGTCCACGCGCCCTACCCGTCCGTCACTGCCACTTGTAGACGAGGCCCTGCGCGTTGAGTCCCCACACGGAGCCATCCCCCGCGGCGGAGATGTTGCGCAGCGCACCGGGCACCTTCTGCCAGGCCGTCCCACTCCACTGGTAGACTTGGTCGGAGCCATCCAGCGCCCAGATGTTCTTCGCGTTGCCCACGGAGACGAACGTCATGCCGGCGGGGATGTTCCAGGTCCACTTCGTGCCATCCCAGCGAAGCACGCGGTTCGCGTCCGGGGGGTTGGTCGCCCACAGCTCGCCATCCGCGCCGACGGAGAGCTGGCTGACGCAGCAGCCCTTCTTCTCCCACGCGGAGCCCGTCCACCGGAACAGCGAGCCGCCGTTGTCCAGGCCCCAGGCCGTGTTGGCGTTGATGGCGGTGACCTGCTTCATGCCCGTGGGCAGGTTCCAGGTCCACTTGTTGCCCGTCGCGTCCCACTTCAACACGCGCAGCGAGTCCGGCGGATTGGTGGCCCACAGCGTCCCGTCCGAGGCGGTGGAGATGTTCGTCACCGTGCCGCCCATCTTCTGCCAGGCCGCGCCCGTCCACTTCCAGTTGAAGCCCGCGGTGTCGAGTCCCCAGACCGCGTTCGCGCTCCCCACCGAAATCTGCTTGAGCGTCGCGCCCTGGGGCCCCGGCTGGAGCACCCACTGCGGCGCCGGAGCCGCCAGCAAGTCGCTCCACTTCATGGTGATTTTCGCGTCCGTCTGCCCGGCGAACGTCACCGTCTTGTCCGAGGTGTTCACGGTGATGCCATACACATACCGCGCACCCGGCTTCTCCCACTGCGCCACCATCCTGCCCAGGGAGTCGTAGGCGACGATGCCCATGCTCACGCGGTTGTCCGTGTAGCTGTAGGCCCAGATGGTGTAGCCCTTCCACTTGATGACGGGGCACGTGGCGGCGGCGGCCCCGGTGCCGGGCCCCTGCGTGCACGTCACCTTCATCCCCGGGGGAATCGCGGGCGTCGGCGCGGGAGGAACCTGGACGACCACGGGGGGCGGTACCAGCTCGTCCCAGGTCATCGTTATCTTCGCGTCCGTCTGCCCGGCGAACGTCACCGTCTTGTTCGCGGGGTTCACGGTGATGCCATACACATACCGCGCACCCGGCTTCTCCCACTGCGCCGCGAGCGCGCCCGCGGCGTCATATGCGGCGATGACCATGCCGATGCGGTTGTCGCCATAGCTGAGCGCCCAGTACGTGTAGCCGTCGTACTTGAGCACCGGGCAGGTGGCTGAAGCGGCCCCCGTGCCGGGGCCCTGGGTACAGGTCACCTTGGTGCCGGCGGGG
>NZ_JABXEM010000217.1:0-20702 GCF_013372595.1 Myxococcus sp. AM011 | reverse complement strand
TACGCGTCTCGGGGGCTCGGAGATGTGTATAAGAGGCAGCGCCTCCGTCGCCTCCGTCCCATGAAGAGGCCATGGAGGCGGGCAACGTCGAGGACAACATCGGCGCCAACGCGGAGGGGATGGAGGAGGTCCGAGATCAGATCCGCGAGCAACTCCACCGCACGCGGGACGGGCTGAAGCGCTCTCGCCGCTCCGGCGGTCGCAACGTCGTGGCTCGCGGCCAGTCGCTCGAGGTGAAGGAAGGACAGAACGTCCAGAGCGCGGTGGTGTACGGCGGAAACCTGGTCGTGAAGGGCCACGTGGAGAACGACGCGGTCGCCTTCGGCGGAAACCTGGTCATCGAGGGCCACGTGGAGGGAGACGCGCACGCCTTCGGCGGCAACGTCGTGCTCAAGCCCGGCGCCAAGGTGGAGGGCGACGTGTCCTCCTTCGGCGGCAACGTGGAGCGCGAGGACGGCTCGGACGTGGAAGGCAGCATCAACACCTTCGGCGGCGCGAACATCGGCCGAATGATCTCCGAAGAGCTGAAGGAAGGCCTCAATGAGGCGCGCAGCCCCAAGCCCATGCGCGACCATGACGCCGACGATGAGGACGACAACAACAACGAAGGCGGGCTTGCCACCTTCATCCTCACCTTCGCGGTGCTGTTCGGCCTGGGCTTCCTGGGGCAGATGTTCTTCCCGGCGCGCATGAAGCAGCTCGGCGACGAGATTCGCGCCCGTCCGGTGCAGAGCGGCCTCACCGGCCTCTTTGGAGTGGTGGCGATGATTCCCCTCACGGTGGTGCTGGCCGTCACCATCATCGGAATCCCCGCGGCGCTGGTGCTGTGGATGGCGGCCCCGCTCGCCGCGGCGCTCGGCTTCGCGGCGGTGGCGAGCGAACTGGGCACGCGGCTGCCGGTGATGCGCGGACGCAAGACGCAGGCGGTGGTGCTGGCGATGGGCTTGCTGGTGTTGCTGGTGGTGGGCGCAATCCCGGTGTTGGGCGCCATCGTCTCCACCCTCGTCGTCCTGGTCGCCCTGGGCGCGGTCATCCGCACCCGCTTCGGGTACCGGCAGCGCGGCAGCGGGATGCCGGAGCCCATCCATCCCCACACCGAGCAGCCGGTTTAACGCACCGCACCCAGAAGTATCCCACCGGGGATCGCCACGAGCCTGCACGGCCCGTGACGGTCCCCGGTGTCGTTTCGGTGGCGGTCTTAGAGAAGTTCCAGCGCGCCATCACCGCGACTGTCGGATGGGGCCCATGACCGGGGTGCGTCATGCCTCGACAGTCTTTGACCCCTCGGTCCGGGTACGCCATTTTGCGCGGCACCCATGCGACGCCTCCCAGACGCCTCGTTGCGCGGCAGGGCCATCACCGTGGACCTCGAGGGCGAGAGCATCCCCGCCATCGAAGGCGAGCCGGTGGCGTGCTCCCTGGTCGCCGCGGGCGAGCCCCTGCTTGCCCGCTCCGTGAAGTACCACCGCCCTCGCGGGCCCTACTGTTTCGCCGCCGCCTGCTCGCACTGTCTGATGCGCGTGGACGGCCTGCCCAACGTCTACACGTGCCGCACGCCCGCGCGAGAGGGCATGAAGCTGGAGCGGCAGAACGCGTACCCCTCCGCCAAGGTGGACGTGTTCGAGACCATCGACTGGTTCTTCCCCAAGGGCCTGGACCACCACGAGATGTTCGCCGGCGTCCCCGTCGCCGAGCAGGTGATGGCCAAGGTCGCCCGCCAGCTCGCGGGCCTCGGCATCCTTCCCAAGGAGGCCGCCCCCGCTTCGCCGGAGTCCCGCACGCTGCGCACCCGCGTGGCCGTGGTGGGTGCTGGCGCCTCGGGACTCGCCGCCGCGCGGGAGTTGACCGAGCGCGGCGTCCCCTTCCTGCTCTTCGAGCGCGAGGACCACGTGGGTGGACGGCTCGCGCATGGAGCGCCCGGGCAGGACGCGCCCTCAATCACGGACGTGGCGACGCTCGCTCCGGACAGCCTCGTCACCCGCGCCACCGCGCTGGGCCTGTATGACGACGAGGCGGGGCGCTTCCTCGTGGTGGGCGCCTGGGAGCCCGCGGGTGTGCGGCTCCTGAAGGTCTACGCGGAGCGCTTCCTGCTGACGCCCGGGGGACACCCGCCGATGGTGCCCTTCGAGAACAATGACCTGCCCGGCGTCTACGCGGGGCGCGCGGCCAGCCTGCTCTTGCGCCGGTATGACGTGGCTCCAGAGGTCGCCGCGCTGGTGGGCTGGGGCGAGGAGCTGTACGGCCTGGCGAGGCTCCTGGAGGAGCGCGGCGTGAAGCTCGCGGCGGTGGTGGACCTGAAGGGCCCGCCTCCCGCTGGAGCCCACCCGCTGGCGGTGGCGGGCACGGAGCCCAAGGCCCACGGCATGCGCCACGTGCGCGCGTTCAGCTTCACGCCTCGCGAGGGCGACCGGCGCAAGGTGGCCTGCGACGCGGTGCTGGTGTCCGTGCCGGTGAGCCCCAGCTTCGAGCTGGCGCGCCAGGGCGGCGCGAGGGTGACCTTCGACGCGGGGCACGGCCTGTTCAAGGTGGAGGCGGACGCGGACGGCCGCACCGAGGCCGGGGACGTGTTCGCCGCGGGCGACGTCACCGGAGGCGGCAGCGCGAAGGACGCGGCTGTCGCGGGACGACGGGTGGCGCAGGCGCTGGTGGGAGGGCTGTCATGAGCAAGTCGATGATCTGCTCGTGCGAGGACGTCACCGCCGACGACGTGCGGCACGCCGTCTCGCGCGGGTATTGCGACGTGGAGTCGGTGAAGCGCTACACCGGCTTCGGCACCGGCATCTGCCAGGGCAAGAGCTGCCTGTCGGCGGTGGCGGCGCTGTTGGAGCAGGAGAAGGCCCTCAAGCCGGCCGCGGTGGTGCCCTTCACCCCGCGCCCTCCCCTGTTCCCCACCGAGCTGCGCCTCTTGGCCACCGCCCCGGTGGACGAGTCGCAGCCTCCCGTGGGCGGCCTGCCCCAGGACGTGGACACCTTCGCCAGCGCGCTGCGGCCCGAGGGTCCCCTGCCCGCCAAGGCCAAGGTGGTCATCATCGGCGGAGGCATCATGGGACTGGCGCTCGCGTACAACCTGGCGCGCGAGGGTGAGACGGATGTCGTCGTGCTGGAGCGCGGCTACCTGTGCGCGGGCGCGTCCGGCCGCAACGGCGGCGGCGTGCGCATGCAGTGGGGCACTCCGGCGTTGTTGGAGCTGGCCAAGCGCTCCATCGACTTGATGAAGACCTTCGCCCGGGACATGGGCATCAACGTCTGGCTGCGCCAGGGCGGCTATCTGTTCCTGGCCCGGACGGACGCGGTGGCGAAGCGGCTGGAGCGCAACGTCACGCTGCACAACCGCCACGGCGTGCCCACGCGGCTCGTCACGCCGGACGCGGCGCGCGACATCGTCCCCGGCCTGACGATGGATGGCTGCGTGGCGGCCTCCTTCAATCCCGAGGACGGCGTCATCTTCCCCTGGCCCTTCCTGTGGGGTTACGCGCAGGCCTGCAAGAAGAAGGGCGTCCGCGTGGAGACGTATACGGACGTCACCGGCTTCGAGGTCAGCGGCGGCCAGATTCGCAAGGTGAAGACGGACCGGGGCGACATCGCCTGTGACACCGTCGTCCTCGCGTCGGGGGCGTGGAGCCCCGAAGTGGCGAAGCTCGTCGACGTGCAACTCCCCAACGAGCCGCACCGCCACGAAATCCTCAGCACCGAGCCCCTCAAGCCCTTCCTGGGGCCGCTGGTGTCAGTGCTCGACTCGGGCCTCTACTTCAGCCAGTCCATGCGCGGCGAAATCGTGGGCGGCATGGGGGACCCGAAGGAGCCCGCCGGGCTCAACATGGGCAGCACCCTGCGCTTCGTGTCCCGCTTCGCCCGCGCGCTCATGGAGCAGATGCCCCACGTGGGCCACGTGAAGGTGCTGCGCCAGTGGGCCGGCTGCTACGACGTGACGCCGGACAACAACCCCATCCTCGGCCGCACCCCCGGCCTGGACAACCTCCTCCAGATGTCGGGCTTCGTCGGCCACGGCTTCATGATGGCCCCCGCCGTCGCCGAGCGGATGGCGAAGTGGATGGTCACCGGCGAGTCCGATGAGCTGTTCACCCGCTTCAACCTGCGCCGCTTCTCAGAAGGGGCCCTGGAGCGCGAGGACATGATCATCGGCTGAGGCGCCCTCGCGAGCCCTCTCACTCCGGCTTCGACGGGCCGCGTTCTCCTCCTTCGCCGGAGTGAAACGCGGCCCGTGGATTTTTCCGCCCCTGTCCTGGCTCGGGACACCGCGCTCCGCGAGTGACCACGAAAACGACACTCCGAGTAAAAATAGCAAATCACGAATATCACGAGACTTTGTCCCGGTCGGCGCGAAGGGCCTTTACACGCGTCCGCTTGAGAGCGGAGCACGCGCGCACCACCTGGAGCGGGGCGGGCGCGGGCCCTCCGAGCGGGAGTGTCCCGGACGTGACGCTGGCACGGGGTGTGCCTGGGCCCTCGCGGCGCGCAATCCCGCGCGTGGTGGAGGAGTCCCCCGATGATCGCGAAGAGCATGCGTGCGTTGTTCCTGGTGGGTGCCCTGTCGGCTTGCGGTACCGAGCAGGCTCCGGACGTTCCTGACGCGGACGGCACCGAGCCGCTCCAGTCCCAGGAGTCCAACGTCATCGTCGGCTCGGTGAACTGGGTGGGCGCCACCACGCTGACGGGCACGCAGCGCACGCGCTCCAGGGCGGTGGGCTACCTGTCCATCCCCGCGGTGGGCAGCCGCTGCACGGCGTGGCTCGTGTCCGCCGACGTCATCATCACCAACAACCACTGCATCGGCAGCGCGTCCGAGGCCGTGGGCGCGCGCGCGTCCTTCAACTACGAGGACGGCGTCGCCTCGGCGGATCGCGTCTGGTACAACTGCGCCACGTTCATCAAGACGTGGTCCGGCGATGACATGACGGCGGTGCGCTGCTCGGCCACGAATGGCCAGCTCCCCGGCAACGTCTACGGCTGGCTGACGGTGTCCACCACCAACGCCGCCGCCAACGCGAGCCTCTACGTCGTGCACCAGAACTGCGACTACTACACGACGACCGGCTGCGTCCCGACGAAGAAGTCCTCGCCGGGCGTGGTGAAGAACGCGAACTACTCCACCACGGACCTGTCCTACGACGCGGACACGCTGGGCGGCTCCTCGGGCTCGCCGGTGATTTCGTCCTCCACGCACCAGGTGGTCGGCCTGCACCACATCGGTCTGGGCGGCAACTCGTCCGGCCGCGGCACGGCCAACACCGGCGTGAAGGCCACCCGCGTGAAGGCGCGCCTGACGGAGATCGGCCTCTAATCCGTCCGAGCTGAATCCGTTCAGGGGGGTAACGACGCCGAGGTCCGGGTTTTCGGCCTCGGCAGTGGTCAGCCCTGACGGAATCTGCTCCGACGGGCTCGGTCGTCCGTCACGTCACGCCGGAGTGGGCTCGCGCGCCAGCAGCACCGGTGACGCGAGCCCCACTGGCAGGGCCTCGGGCGCGGCCAGCACCTCGCGCCGCACCCCACGCAGCGCCAGCCGCCCCAGGCTCCGCTTCACCCCGCGCGGCAGCAATGGCAGCAGCCGCATCACCCACCGGTGGCCCCAGCCCGGATACACCAGGGCCTCGCCCCGCTCGAACGCCGCCAGCGCGGACCGCGCGCAGCGCTCCAGTGAAATCTGGAAGAAGGGCACCTCGCCCGCGTCCTCCGCGCCCGTGTCGCCCACCGGCCCGGGGGCCACGCGGGTGATGACCACGCCGCGCCCCTCCACCTCCAGCCGCAGCGACTCCGTGAAGCCATCCAGGAAGCGCTGCGTGGCGGCGAACATCGTCGAGCCCGGCAGGAAGAGCTGCGCGGCGCCCGAGCCGATGTTCAGCACCCCGCCCCGCCCCCGCTCCAGCATGGGGGCGAGCAGCCGGTGGGTCAGCAGCGCGGGCACCCAGACATTCGCTCGCAGCAGTTCCTCCAGCCCGCCCCAGCGCGCCTCCGCGTACAGCCCGCGGCGCCCCAGCGCGGCGGTGTTCACCAGCACGTCCACCCGGACGAACTTCGCCTCCAGCGAGGCCACGAGCGCGTCGACCTGGCGCGACTCACAGACGTCGCACTGCTCGAGCAGCACGCCCAGGGTGGGATAGAGGGCCAGCAGTTCCTCGCGCAGCGGCTTCAGCCGCGCCACGTCGCGGTCCACGAGGACCAACGTGCGAACGCGCCGGGACAGCAGCCGGGCAAGCTCCCGGCCGAGCCCTTCTGAAGCGCCGGTGATGAGGACCGTGCCCTGGTCAATGGGAGGACGCATGGAAGAGAGCCACCTCCGGTTTCGGTCAGGTGGGCATTCTGCGCACGATTCGCGGGCCGCGCTCGCCTCCCCGCAAGCCCTGCGCCCGGGCCACTCCAGCCAGGCGGGCAGACGGTGGCACGCGACTTCCACTGGGAGTCCTCCGCCCCCATTCCCATGACAGGGGCCTTTCCAACACCGAGGAGCCACCCATGGCCGCACCGTCCCGCATTCTCGTTCCCATCGACCTGAGCGAGGGCTCTCGCGCGGTCATCGACTACGCCCTGAACCTGGCGCGCCCCTTCAACGCCACCGTGGAGGTGGTGCACGCCTGGGAGCCCCCGCAGTACGTCGCGCCGGACCTGTTGGTGGCCGCGCCCGGCTGGAACGCCCTCTCCCTGGAGCAGGTCGCGCTGGACACGGCCAGCAAGGAGCTGGCGACCCTGCTCAAGCAGATGGAGACGGACCCGGTGCCCATCAAGCACCGGGTGCTGGTGGGCGAGGCGGCCTCCACCATCCTGGAGCTCGCGGAGAAGGAGGGGCACGACCTCATCATCATGGGCACCCACGGTCGCCGGGGGATTTCCCGCGTCCTCCTGGGCAGCGTGGCGCAGAAGATTGTCGCCCGCGCGCACTGCCCGGTGCTGACGCTGCACGTCCCGACCGACACGAAGTAGCCGCGGGCCCAAGGCCCCTAGCGTCCGAGTGCCGCCCGCGTGGCGGCCTCCCGCCGCCGTGCCGCGAGCACCGTGGGCGCGGCGAGCACCGACATCGCGACCATGACGAGCACGGCTCCGAGCAACTCGCGCGTCCCCACCCCGGGCAGCCCCAGCCACAGCGACAGCCCCAGCGTGGCCACCACGCCCGCGAGCACGCTGGAGGCGCGATTGACGGGCACGGAGAAGGCGTTCTCTCGCGAGTCCAGCAGGATGAGCCCGCCGAAGATGCCCGTGCCCTGGGACAAGAGGCCCACCAGCATCTCCTCCAGGAGCCGCCCCCGGGTGAACAGGCCGGTGAAGCCCTCGCGGATGTCCTGCGCCGCGACGGAGCCGCCCCAGAGCGCCACCCCCGCGAGCACCAGCACCAGGAAGGGCGTGGCCACCATCTGCTCCTCCACGAAGTAGCGGGTGGACCGCGACTTGTCCTCGGACTTGGCCAGCCGGCTCATGGCGCGCAGCCGGATGAAGTAGCTGAGCAGGTACACGCCCACGTCCACCATGGCCACCAGCGTCATCGTGGCCCGCGCATCCGTGCCCGACGCCACCACCACCGCCGACAGGCTCAGCCCCAGCGCCACCCACGAAGGCCAGCGCACCCGCCTGCGGCTGAGCACATCCACCACGGGCGCCAGCACCAACACGCCGCCGCGCATCAGCAACATCATGAAGACGATGGAGGTGCCCTCCAGCGTGTACGCCAGCGTCGTGGTGCCGATGATGGCCGCCGAGCACATCCCGGACAGGAAGGTCCACGGCCCCGGCGAGGGCACCCGCAGGCCCAGGACTTCCCGGTGCCCCGCGAAGCGCCACCAGCGCTTGAGCGTGAGGAAGACGAACATCCCCACCATCGACGTCGCCGCGCTCACCGGCAAGAGCGTGAAGCCGACGATGCCCTCCTCCATGCCCGGCAGGGAGCCGCTCGACAACGCCTTCGTCAGCGCGCTGTACGGGGCGTAGGCCGCGAAGTACCCGAACGCGTAGAGCCAGATGGAGAGGTCTTGGGAGTCGTCGTGCTGCGTCGAAGATGCGGCCAGGGCGGACCTCGGGACAGGGCCAGGGGTACACCGTACTGCAAGGCACAAGCCCTGGCCCGCGCCGCCTGGAGACACCACCCCATGCAATCGGTGCGAGCTCCCGTCCGTAGGCCTCTCAACTCGGATGCCTCAGGAGCCCGCCATGCGCGCACCACTGCTGCCTACCCTGGCCCTCGCCGCCACCCTCGCCTTCCCGGCCTTCGCGGGGGATGACTCCGCCAAGAAGGCCAACGGCATCAAGGTCGTCTGCGCCGCCAACGGCAAGGACGGCAGCCGCGCCGTGCAGGGCACGGACCTCGTCATCGAGGCCGGGGACAAGGTGACGGACGCGGTCGCCGTGGACGGCAACGTCATCATCCGCAAGGGCGCCAAGGTCGAAGACGCCGTCGCCATCCGGGGCCGGGTCATCGTCGAGTCCGGTGCCCGCGTGACGGGGGACGCCGTCTCCCTGGGCGGGGAGGTCCGCGTGCACAACGGCGCGCGCGTGGACGGCAGCGCCGTGGCCCTGGGCGGAAAGCTCACCGTGGACAAGGACGGCGCCATCGAAGGCGACCGAATCAGCCTGTCCTTCGAGATTGGCGGCAAGGACCTGCTGCGCGGCTTCATCGAGGACGCGCTGGAGGAAGAGACGGGCTGCCACATCATCGACGAGGACGACAACGACGACGACCACGGCGGCAGCCACAAGGACGACAAGGACGTCTGAGCGACGTCCCTCCCCAGCCCGCGCGAGGTGCTACGCGGCGCTGACCGGCTCCGGGGCGGAGTCCGGGTCCCGGGTCAACGGCTGGAGCGAGGCGCGCAGCGAGAGGATCTGCTCGCGCGCCAGCGTCTTGAGCTTCTCCAGGTCATCCATCGTCATGCCCTTGGTGGAGATGGGCGTGCCCACCGTCACCAGGCCGCGCGAGGTGGAGAAGCGCCACGAGTGCTTCGGCAACGCCTTGCGCGTCCCGCTCACCGCCAGCGGCAGCACGTCCGCCTGACGCTCGATGGCCAGCCGGAACGCGCCGTCCTTGAAGGGCAACAGCTCGTCCGTCTTCGAGCGCGTGCCCTCCGGGAAGATCATCACCGGCATCCCCTTCTCCATCCACTCCTTGCAGCGCGCCATGGCGCCCGTGGCGGACTCGCGGTCTCCCCGGTGCACGGGGATGTCGCCGGCGATGCTCATCATCCACCCGACGACGGGAATCTTGAAGAGGTTGGCCTTGCCCAGCCACTTCATCTCCCAGGGCAGGTGGGAGATGAGGAACGGGTCCGCGTTGGACTCGTGGTTGCTCACCACCACCGTGTTGGGGGCCACGTGGTCCGGCACCGTGCCGTGCACGCGGAAGCGCCAGTACGGCGTCAGCTTCGCGGCGGTGACGCCCACCAGCCGGAAGCACCGGCCCGTGGCGTAGCGCGTCTTGTCGAACGGCAGCGTGAAGATGGCGATGACGAGCTGAACGAAGAAACCGACCAGCGCGACGATTCCAATCTCGACCCACGTCCAGATGGAGAGCAGTGCGTTCATGAGAGCCTCGAGAAATCGTCAGCGGACGGCGGAGTCCAGGTCCACGCTCACCGGGCAGTGGTCCGAACCCGACACTTCGGGGTGGATGGCGGCGCGCTTGACGTAGGCCATGGCGCCCGGCGACGCCAGGACGTAGTCGATGCGCCAGCCGATGTTCTTCTCCCGCACCCCGAAGCGCTGGCTCCACCACGAGTAGTGGCCGCCGCCCTTGTTGAAGTGCCGGAAGCTGTCGACCCAGCCCGCGCGGAGCCAGCGGTCCAGTTCCTCGCGCTCCTCCGGACGGAAGCCGCTCGTCTCGCGGTTCTCCCGGGGACGCGCCAGGTCGATGTCTTGATGCGCCGTGTTGAAGTCACCCACCACCAGCACGCGCCCGCCGTCGCGAAGCGGCTTCTCCAGCTCCGTGAAGAGGCGCCGGTAGAAGGCCAGCTTGAAGGGGATGCGGCTCAAGTCCCGGTCCTTCCCGTTGCCGTTGGGGAAGTACACGTTGGCCACGGTGAGCTTGCCGAAGCGGGCGAGCTGGAGCCGGCCCTCCACGTCCATCTCCGGGACGCCCAGGCGGGTCTCCACCGCGTCCGGCTCGTCTCGGGAGAACAGGCCCACGCCGCTGTAGCCGGGGCGCTCCGCGGACGAGAAGTGCGTCTTCCACCGGGGCGGAGTGCGGACCTCGTTGGGGAGCTGCTCGGGGCGCGCGCGCACCTCCTGCAGCGCCACCACCTGCGCCCTCGCGCCCGACAACCACGGCAGGAAGCCCTTGCCGTGGGCCGAACGCAGCCCATTCACGTTCCATGAGACGACTCGCACGGACACGCTTATGGCCCGGCCGGGCCGGGTTTTCCAGCCCCTACCGGTTCACAGACCGGTAGGGGCCGGGGGTTGCCGTCAACTACTCCGTGGCGCTGGAGGAGTTCTGGGGCTGACGCGTCGTCCTGAGGATGAAGTCGGACGCGTTGTCCTGCGAGTCATACCCGTTGCCAGCCGTCGCGTCCGAGCCACCCTGCATGGTCGCCGCCGTGGAGGAGATGGACGCCTTGCGCTCGTAGCTCCCCGCCGCCGCCGGGATGGTCGGGAAGGCAGTGCCTTCGGGGGCATTGCCGGTGCCGTAGCCAAGGGCATCCACCGTGTTCGGGTCATTCAGCCCAGTGTTCAGCGCCGGAGGGCCGATGCGCACGTTGCCGCCGCCATTGGCGCTGGCCTGCATGGAGAAGACCGTGCCCCAGCTCGCATCCCCGCTCACGGAGCCCGAGTAGAGCTGGTGTACCACGAGGTAGAAACCGCGAGGCTGGATGGTTGCGCCCGCCGGCAGCGAGACGGACTGGTAGATGGTGCCTGTCGCGCTCTTGTACTGGACCTTCCAGCCGGACAGGTCCACCGCGGTGGCGGTGGGGTTGAACAGCTCGATGAACTCGTCGCTCGCGTTGCTCGGGCCCTGCGGAGCCACCTCGCTGATGACGACGTGGTTGGCGCCCGTGGGCGCGGCCGTCACGCGAAGCTGCGCCGACGCCGACCAGCCGCCCAGCGTGGCAACGACCAGGCCCTCACCGCTGACATTGGCCGCGACCAGGTCGAACTTGGCGGACAGCGTGTTGGCCAGCACCGTCACCTGGGCCGGCACCGCTCCCAGGTTGGACGGCTGAACAGCCACCGACACCACCGTGTCCACCGCCGGAGGCACATCCAGCGTCACCGTGAAGGCGAACGAGGAGCCACCCGCCACCACGGCGATTTCAGGAGAGAGCTGCTCCAGCGCCGCCGGCTGATCCGCGGCCAGCACCTTCACCTGGGCATCACGCGTCACACCGCCCAGGCTGGCCGTCAACGTGACCTTCTGCACACCCGGGTCCTGCGACGCGTCGGCGCTCAGGATGACCATCGCGGAGCGCTCGCCCGCGGGAATCACCACCTGCCCACCGTCCACGGAGACGGCGGGGCTGGACGACGACACCGTCACCACCGTGTCCTGGAGCGCCGGGCCGCTGAGCGTCACCGTCAGCGGCTCGGGGAACGTCGGCCCGCTGAAGCCCGAGCGAACGAAACCGCCCGTGGGAGACAGCGAGGACAGCGTCGCCTCGGCCGCGCCCGCGGGCACCAGGTCCGCGGCGGAGCGCGGCTCGATCTTCGAGTGGTCGTTGCGCAGCTCCAGCACGCCGGTGATGGAGAAGAACTGGGCCCCCAGCGCCGGCAGCGGGAACGCGTACAGGTAGTCGTTGATGCGCAGCGAGCCGTTCACCTCGAACTCACCGGTGGGCGCGGTGTCGCCGCCGCCCACGGGAGGCGCGATGCTCGTCACGTTCACCTGCGACACGCGCACCAGCACGCCTTCCAGCGGACCGGCGCGCAGGCCACCCGTGGCGATCTCCAGGGGCGTCACCACCTGAGGCGTCGGCAGCGTGCTGCCCTGGCTGACGACCGCCGTCGTGGGCGTGGAGATCTGCAGCTGCCCGAAGTAGTTGGCCACCGTGCCGTCGACATTCACCCGAACGCCCGCCACCACGTTGGCCGGAGGAGCGGTGCGGGTGAAGACGAAGACACCGGAGTAGTCCGCGCCCTGGTAGCCCTGGTCCAACGGGTTGACCTGGACGAAGTAGCCCGTCGTCCCCACGCCGGTGACGGTGACGTTGGAGAAGCCCACGCGCTGGCCCAGCCACGCGGAGCCTCCGCCCGGAGCCGGCGTCTTCACCTCGTAGATGGACAGCGGGCACGCGGCGTCGCCCGGGTTGGGCGCGGGGCAGATGTCACAGACATCGCCACGACCGTCGCCATCCGCGTCGGCCTGGTCGGGGTTGGGCACGCTGGGGCAGTTGTCCACGGCGTTGATGACGCCGTCGGCGTCCGAGTCGTTCGGGTTGGGCCGGGCGCACAGCGTGGTGTTCGCGTTGAGCGGGCACACGTCGCACGCATCACCCACGCCGTCGCCGTCCTCGTCCCGCTGGATGCCCTGGTCCATCGGGCGCACCGGGTTGAAGACAGACGGGCAGTTGTCCTGCGCGTCGGCGATTCCGTCGCCGTCCACGTCGGTGCCGGTGGGGTCACCCGAGTAGGCGGTGGAGCCCGTCACGGAGGCCGGGAAGCGCGAGTCCGTGGAGGCACGGCGGGGCTCGCACACCGGCTCGTTCGCGGGCGTGGTGCAGGAGAACAGCGGGTACGCGCTGTTGTTGCGCGAGGACAGCGTGGACAGCGAAATGCCGAGCTCCGACTGGAGGCACACCGAGCGCGGCGCGCCGCAGACGTCCAGCGTGTCGCAGCCCGTGCCGCCCAGGGCGGAGACCACCGCCGACTCGCCAAAGAGCGCCTTGCCGCCGCGCATCGTCAGCACCACGTCCGCCGGCTCCGCCATGATGACGGCGCGGTACGGCGAGTCCAGGTGGCCGTTGAGCCGGAAGATGGCCACGTCCGCCACCTTGCCCGGCGCCAGCGCGCCCGTGTTCGTGGCCTGGAACGCGTGGGCCGCGTTGCCCGTCACCATCGCCCACGTCTCAGCGTCGGTCAGCGTGTTGTTGAAGTAGTCGGTGTCCAGCGCGTCCGCGCAGCGCAGCTCGCGCAGGATGTTCATGGAGCCGGAGCGCAGCCAGTCGGTGCCCAGCGCGATGTTCACGCCCAGGGACTTGTAGAGCGGCACGGCGGCGGTATCGCCATACAGGCCGACGTTGGAACGCGGCGACCAGACGAGGCTGGTGCCCTTGCCCGAAATCATGGAGATGTCGGAGGCGCGCAGCCCGATGCCATGGATGATGGCCGTGCGCGGGCCGAGGATGTCCTGACCACCGGCCTGCTGACCGGAGAGGCAGAGGAACTCGTTGCGCGCGGTAGCCTCGATTCCCTCGGCGATGTGCGGCAGGTAGGCCGAGGCGGCCGGGATGGCCGCCGGCGTGTCGATTCCCGCGTAGCCGCAGCCGCTCGCCAGCTCGCGACCGTTGCTGTCGCTCAGGGGGAACGTCTCGTAGTTCGCGCCCGAGCCCGCACCCAGGCCTTCCTGGTTGCTGGCCGTTTCGGACACGTTGGGCGCGTCCAGGTTGCGCAACAGGCCCTTGGCTCCACCCGAGCCGGCGACGGACGTGGTGCCCGCCATGACCTGGCGCAGCTCGCCCCAGCGGATCCCATCCGCGCCCGTCGACCCACCGGAGGAGACGAGCGTGTGGCCGTTGTTGCCCACGCGCCAGTCGTGACGGTGCTCGTAGCGCTCCTCCACCGACGCGCCCGTCGCCACGTAGGGCGCGGCCTGGAACGTGATGTGGTCATGCGAGTTGATGAGACCCGGCGACACCACCGACTGAGGACACGTCACGCGCGTGGCCGTGGACGCGCCCGGCGTCTGGGAGCAATCACAGCTCACGCACTGGATGGTGCCCGCGGAGTCCACCAGCATCTGCCCACCCTGGTAGATCTTGTCCGGCGCCAGGATGATGCCCGTGAACAGCTTCGCCGCGCCGCCCGACTCCACCGTGCAGGCGCCCGTCGGAGGAGGCGGCAGGTTCGCCGCGGGGCACATCACCACGGTCTCACCCGTGCCAGCGTCCGTGCCGGCATCGCTTCCAGTGCCCGCGTCCGTCTCACCCGGACCCGCGTCCGTGGTGCCCGCGTCCGTCTCACCCGGACCCGCGTCCGTGGTGCCCGCGTCCGTCTCACCCGGACCCGCGTCCGTGGTGCCCGCGTCCGTCTCACCAGGACCCGCGTCCGTGGTGCCCGCATCCGTCTCACCAGGACCCGCGTCCGTGGTGCCCGCATCCGCCTCACCAGGACCGGCGTCCGTGGTGCCCGCGTCCGTCTCACCAGGGCCCGCGTCCGTGGTGCCCGCATCCGTCTCACCAGGACCCGCGTCCGTGGTGCCCGCGTCCGTCTCACCAGGACCCGCGTCCGTGGTGCCCGCGTCCGCCTCACCAGGGCCCGCGTCCGTGGTGCCAGCATCCGTCTCGACAGGGCCGCCATCCGTCTCCACGGGGCCAGCGTCGGTCTCGACAGGACCTCCATCCGTCTCGACAGGACCGCCATCCGTCTCCACCGGGCCAGCGTCCGGATCCACGGGGCCGGCATCCGGTACGCCCGAATCCGGCACGCCCGCGTCAGGCGTCAACTGGCAGGTGTTCTCACATCCATCCCCGTTCGTCCTGTTGCCGTCGTCACAGCGCTCGCCGCTCTCGACGGTGCCGTTTCCACAGACGGGATTGTTGGGGACGGGGTCGTCATCACCGCAAGCGGAGACGACCAGGAGTAGCGCCGCGAGCGGCGCCAGCAGTTGGCGAAAGGACCAGGACATGAAGGGGACGCTCCGGAGTGGCAGACCTGCGGGGTCCTGAATCCTACAACCGGCGCCCATCTTTCAATCGGCAAAATTTCAACAGCAGCGTAGCAATTTGCAAGACCCGGGGTATTTCCCACCCCAGGAAAACTCAGGAAATTCCCGTGCTTCCGTTGAACTCCAGCTTGACGCTCTCCTCCGGGTTCCTTTGAAAACTCTCAGACAACCTCACGCAGTGTGAGGGAAGTGTCGCGAGTACGGACGCTTACGCGGAGTGTTTACTTCCGGTCGCAGGCCCCCATAGTGAGACATCAGAACCACGGACCGTATGTCTGTGTTTCATTAGAGAGATCTCAGAAACACGCAAAGCATTCCTGACGGACTAATCATGGAATCGCCTCCACTGGAGGCGACGCAGGGGGACGTGTGTCTTCAACCCAGAAACGACAACACCCGGGGGGGAAATCCCTCCCCGGAGGCCGGGTCGCGCCCACGCTCGGGCGGTCCGTCCTGACCGCCACGCTGCTCTTCAGCCTCGCCTGCCAAACCGAGGGCACCGACGCCTCCGCGCAGGCCGCGCCAGACTCCCAGCCCATGGCGCCCGCGCAGGAGAAGGCGGTGGGCTCCTCTCCACAGGCCGTCGCCGAGCCTCCTTGCGGACGGACCCTCTTCGCGGAAGTGGTCGCGATGGATCAGGTCTACACCTACAACCGGCTGGGCTCCTTCAATCCCACGGGCATGATCTATGCCCTGATGGATGACGTGGAGCCCATCAGCGTGAGCAAGCCCGCGGGCCCCGGCAACGTGCGGTTGAAGACGAACAAACGCCCCCGCCCGCTCACCCTGCGCGCCAACGTGGGGGACTGCCTTCAGGTGAAGTTCCACAACTGGCTGGCCCCCACCCGCTCGGCGATTCCCAGCCCGAACGAGTCCCAACCCGGCCCGAGCAGGGCGGGCGGCTCCTCCACGCTGAGCTTCCTGCGCAAGGTCCTGCCCCTCTGGGTGTGGACGATCACGTATGACCCCGTCCAATCGCTCATCAAGCGCGAGGCGGTGGGCGGCCGGTGGTTCTGGCTCGGCGAGGACAAGGAGGCGGAGAACGACCACCGCGACAACTCCCCCGCCACCCGCCACGCTTCCATCCACATCCAGGGCCTGCAGTACCGGAACATCTTCTCGGACGGCGCCAACGTCGGCAACAACCCCAGCAGCCTCGTGCCCTCCGGCGGCTCGTTCGACTACGTGTGGTACGCCGACCACGAGGGCGTCTTCTTCTTCCACAGCATGGGGGCCTCGTTCGGCGGCGAGGGCGACGGCGGCTCCACCGCGCAGGGCCTCTTCGGCGCCGTCAACGTCGAGCCCCCTGGCAGCACCTGGTATCGCTCCAAGGTGAGCGAGGGCGTGCTCAAGGCCGTCACCACCGGCACCAACCCGGACGGCACGCCCCTCATCCAGTACAACGCGGTGGATGGCTCCGGCCGTCCCCACCTGGCCATCCTGGACTCCAACCGGAAGATCCGCCACGGCGACCTGGAGGCCATCATCACCGGGTACACGAGCACGTCGGTGGGCACCCTGACGTCCGTCGACCAGGGCCACTTCCGCGAGCTCACCGCCATCTACCACGATGAAATCAAGGCGGTTCAGGCCTTCGACGAGCTGGAGTGGAACCCGACGTTCCACAGCGTCCGCGACGGCTTCGGGGTGAACTACGGCGTGGCGGGCCTGGGCGCGGAGCTCATCGCCAACCGCGCGAAGATCGGCCCCACCAAGGACTGCGTCACCTGCGAGTACGAGGAGTTCTTCCTCGAGTCCTGGGCCAACGGCGACCCGGCGATGAACGTGGAGAAGGACTCCTCGGGCAAGGCCGTGGCGGCGCTCTATCCGGACGACCCGACCAACGTGCACCACAGCTACCTGGGCGACCCGGTGCGCATCCGCAACATCCACGCGGGCCCCGCGGAGACCCACGTCTTCCACCTCCACGCCCACCAGTGGAAGTACTCCCCCGCCGCCCAGGACTCCAACTACCTGGACTCGCAGACCGTGAGCCCCGGCTCGGCCTTCACCTACGACATCAACTTCGGTGGCTCCGGCAACCGCAACCTCACCGTGGGCGACTCCATCCACCACTGCCACCTGTACCCCCACTTCGCGCAAGGCATGTGGGCGCTGTGGCGCGTGCATGACGTGTTCGAGGCCGGCACCAAGGACCGCGTGCTGCCCGACGCGGAGATCAAGAACGGCACCCCCAACCCGGCCGTCATCCCCATCCCCAGCCGGGCCATGCCGCCCATGCCCACGTACGTCGCCACCACCGTGAGCACGCCCTCGGGCCTGAGGACGCGGCCCGCGTTCCCCGGCTACCCCTTCTACATCCCGGGCATGCCCGGCCGCCGCACGCCCCAGGCCCCGCTGGACCTGGAGTTCGACGGCGGCCTGCCGCGCCACATCGTCACCAACGCGGTGGGCCCGGTGGCCTACGGCAACTCGGGACGCTTCGACGTGGACCCGACGGCGCTCAACATCAAGCTGCTGCCCCAGGCCGGCACTCCGACGGAGCAGGCCGCCATGGCCTTCCACTCCGGCGACTTCCCCAGCTCCGCGGGCGTCACCGCGCCGACCATCGTCCCGCTCCACAATGACCCCACCTTCGCGGAGACGCTGAAGTACTACCCCGCCTACACCCCGTTGGGTGGCATCGGGAAGTTCCTCGTCAACGGCCGGCAGCCCGTGGCCGGCGCGCCCTTCGCGGACCCGTGTCCGGCGCGCACGACGAAGCGCAACTACCGCGCGACCTATCTGCAGATCGCCATGCAGCGGGTGAACCGCGCGGGCTGGCATGACCCGCAGGCGCGCCTGATGGTGCTCAACGAGGACGTGGCGGCCACCCAGGACGGCAAGCGGCCTCCGGAGCCCTTCTTCTTCCGCGCCGAGTCGGGCGAGTGCATCAACTTCTACGCCACCAACCTCATCCCCGCGCACCTGGAGCCGGATGACTTCCAGATCTACACGCCGACGGACGTCATCGGTCAGCACATCCATCTGGTGAAGTTCGACGTGACGGCGGCGGACGGCGCCGGCAACGGTTGGAACTACGAGGACGGCACGCTGTCCGCGGACACGGTGGCGCACCGCATCCACCTGGCCAACGCGGCGGGCGGCGCCTTCGCCGCGGATGGCAACGTGACTGAGACAGGCACGCGCGTGTACCTCACCGCTCCCGCCTCCCATCCCCGTATCCCCCGCGCGCCGGGCACCGCGCAGACCTCCGTGCAGCGCTGGTGGGCAGACCCGCTGATCAGCCCCTCGGGCAAGGAGCACCCGCTGGAGACCGTGTTCACCCACGACCACTTCGGCCCGTCGTCACATCAGCAGCACGGCTTCTACGGCGCGCTCATCGTCGAGCCGAAGGGCTCCAAGTGGAGGGATCCCCGCACGGGCATCTACTACGGCTCGCGCGTGGCGGACGGTGGCCCGACGAGCTGGAGCGCGGACATCATCACCCCGAACCCGGCCAACAGCTTCCGCGAGTTCGCCATCGCCTTCGCGGACTACGTGCCCCTCTACGACGAGTGCGGCAAGCCGGTGAACCCGCCCAACTACAAGGAGACGAGTCTGCCGTGGGCGGTGGACTTCTGGGCCACGCCCATGCCGGAGGCCATCAGCGCCGCGGACCCGGGCGGGATGACCATCAACTACCACAACGAGCCCATCCCCCACCGCATCTCCTCCCGCATCAGCTGCAGTGATCGCGTGCAGCGCAGCGGGGCGCGCGGAGACATGGCCAACGTCTTCCGCTCGGACATCCATGGCGACCCGTACACGCCGGTGATGTACGGCAACCCGGGCGACAACGTCCGCATCCGCCTCATCCAGGGCTCGCAGGAGGAGCAGCACTCCTTCACCCTGCACGGCAACAAGTGGCTCAAGGAGTTGTACGAGCCGGACAGCGGCTACTACAACGCGCAGGCCATCGGCATCTCCGAGAAGTTCGAGTTCAACCTGACCGGCGGCCTGCCGCAGATCGTCGGCCCGTACGAGACGGCGGACTACATGTACATGAGCGCTTCCACGGGCGATTTGTGGAACGGCATGTGGGGCATCCTCCGGACGACGAAGAACCGGCTGCGAGGCACCCGCACCCTGGCGGACGTGGCCATGCTCGCCGCGGACGAGAACCCGAAGCTCCAGACGGTCGCCCGGGGCGCCGCGAACGGAGAGGCGCAGGCCTACCCGCCGCTCAACATCCTGGACCTGCCCCCGGAGGCCGGCCTCCAGGTGCTGGACCCGGACAAGGAACGCGACTCCGTGCAGGACTCCTACGAGGTGGACGAGACGGGCAAACCGGTGAAGCTACGCACCGTCGAGCACGTCATGGCCGACCGCGAGGGGATGATCCGCATCGACAAGGACATGGTGCTCAAATACGAGGAGCTCCAGTGGTTCGGCACCAAGCCCGTCAAGACGGACTCGTGTCCGAAGGGCGCGCCGGTCCGCATCTACCGGGTCTCCGCCATCGACGCGAAGAACCACATCTTCGGCAAGCGGGTCGTCTACAACGACCGGTACAAAATCTACGACCCGGATGCCATCATCTTCGCGCAGGACACGCACCTGGCCGCGCTGAAGTCCGGCGCGCGCAAGCCGGAGCCGCTCATCCTCAGGGCCCGCGCGGGTGAGTGCGTCCAGGTCATCCTGACCAACCGGCTGCCCTCCAGCACGCTGCCGAAGACGAACATCTGGGCGCACCACTCGGCCATCACCCCGCGCTTCAACGTCAACCAGGTGCGGATGTCGAACCACGTGTCGCTGCATCCGCAGCTCGTCAACTACGACGTCAACGTGGACGACGGCGCCAACGTGGGCCTCAACGCGGTGCAGACGGTTCCGCCCGGCGGCGCGCGCACGTACCGGTGGTTCGCCGGTGAGTTCAAGAGCTCGCCGCTCGGCACGCCGTTCCCCTTGAGCCGCAGGACGTCCATGGAGTTCGGCATCGTCAACCTGCGCAACATGGCGGACGTGGTCAACCACGGCATGCACGGCGCCATCGGCGCGCTCATCATCGAGCCCACCGACGCCTCCTGGTCGACCGACCCGGGCACCGAGGCTCAGGCGTACGTCTCGTACACCAAGGCCGACGGCAAGCCGGAGACGTTCCGCGAGTTCGTCGCCCTCTTCCAGGACGACCTGGGCCTGCACAGCGATGACTCCACCTTCTGGGACACGGATGGCCTGTCGAGCTACACGGCGCTGCGCAACACGTCGGGCATCGACGACTCGCAGGACACGGGCCAGAAGGGTTTCAACTACCGCACCGAGCCCTTGTGGGCCCGGCTGGGACTGCCTCCGCAGACGAGTCCGGACATCATCAACGACCGCGACCTGAGGGACATCCTCAGCTCCTCGGTGCACGGGGACCCGGCCACGCCGGTGTTCCTGGCGAAGGTGGGCGACCCGCTGCGCTGGCGGTTCGGCCATCCCTCCGGCCACTCGCGCCAGCACGCCATCTCCATGCATGGCGCGGAGTGGCGCCGCAACCCGTGGGCCGCGGGCACCCAGTCGCGCGTCATGGGCCCCAATGCCACCTCGCCCATCATCTCCACCCAGGGTGGCGCGTCGGTGATGCAGTCGTACACGATGATTCCCGAGTACGGAGCCGGTGGCGCCTCCAGCATCAAGGGCGACTACATGTACCGAGACCACGCCAGCTTCCTGTGGAGCGGCGGCGGCCTGTGGGGCGTGTACCGGGTGCAGTAGCGGTTGCGTGGCACCAGGGCGACGCGGCTCGGACCGGGCCGCGTCGCCCCCTCTTCTCCAGTCCCTGGATGTGTCCCACCATGCGCAAGAGCCTTGCCGTCATCACCGCGGGCGTGTTGTCCCTGGGAGCCCTCGCCACCGTTGGGTGGAAGCTCCTTCCGCGCGAAGAGCCGGTCCTCCCTGAACC
>NZ_JABXEM010000216.1:0-20856 GCF_013372595.1 Myxococcus sp. AM011 | reverse complement strand
GTCCTCCGGTGGCTCGGCACGACGACGGATATCGAAGACCCGAAGCGCGCCTCGGAGTCCATGCGCTTCTGTGATGGAAACGCATGGCTCTATTTGAAGTCGCAAGGGCTCTCAAATCCTGTCGGTTTGTGGCTTTTGTGACGCTGTTGCGGGGGTGTCAGGAATAACCAGGGCTGATGATGTCAGGGTTTTCCGGCGGGTAGGCAGGACACCCCCGGCCCGGTGGGACTCCCGGGAGCATCGGTTTCCTCGTAGGGCAACTGTCAGCTGGTGGAAATCACGCGGCGCCGAAAGGGTGGCGCGGGTGCGGGCTGTTGAGGTGATGTGCGTTCCATGTTCCCGTCCCATCCCCGCCTGGAGCAGGCGGCCGAGGAGCCTGAGTCGCAGGAGGCTCTGTTCCAGGGAGCGCTCTCCCGGCAGGTCCTGGAGAGCCTGCCCCAGCTCGTGTGGATGACCCGCCCCGACGGGCACCACGTCTATTTCAACCGCCGCTGGTACGCGTACACCGGGCTGACGCCCGAGCAGTCGCTTGGCGACGGCTGGCAGCGGATGTTCCACCCCGACGACCTGCCGGAGGCCGGCAGACGCTGGGCCCACTCCCTGCGCACCGGCGAGCCCTACGAGGTGGAGTTCCGCTGCCGCCGCCATGACGGGGTGTGGCGCTGGATGCTCGCCCGCGCCAGCCCCCTGAGGGACTCCGACGGCCACGTCCTCCGGTGGCTCGGCACGACGACGGATATCGAAGACCCGAAGCGCGCCTCGGAGTCCATGCGCTTCCTCGCCGAGGCCGGCGCGCTCCTGTCCTCCTCCGCGCTGGATTTGAAAGGCACGCTGACCTCGCTGGCGCGGCTCGCGGTCCCCCGCATGGCGGACTGGTGCGCCGTGGAGCTGGTGGAGGAGGACGGCGGCACGCGCCAGGTGGCGGTGGCCCACGTGGACCCCAGCCGGGTGCGGCTGGCCGAGGACGTCCGCGAGCGCTACCCGCCGCGCGAGGACGACCCGCACGGCGTGCTGGGCGTCATCCGCACCGGCACGCCCGTGCTGCTGGAGTCCATCTCCGAGGAGGGGCTGGTGGGCGGCGCCCGCGGCCCCGAGCACCTGCGCTTCCTGCGGGAGCTGGGGCTGCGCTCGGCGGTGATTGTCCCGCTGCGGGCTCGGGGCCGAATCCTCGGCGCGCTCACGCTGGTGACGGCGGAGTCCGGCCGGCGCTTCGGCCCGGAGGACCTGGTGCTGGGCGAGCAGCTCGCCTCGCGCGCCGCGCAGTCGGTGGACACCGCGCGCCTGCACCACGAGACGCAGGAGTCCTTGCGCCGCAGCCAGGAGGAGCGCCGCACCGCCGAGATGCTGCTGCGCATCGGCGCCTCGCTGTCCTCGGAGCTGGACGCGGGGGTGCTCGTCCAGCGCATCACCGACGAGACGGTGGCCCTCACCGGCGCGGGCTTCGGCGCCTTCTTCGAGAACCGCGTGGACGAGCGCGGCGAGTCGTACCTGCTCTACACGCTGTCCGGCGCGCCCCGGCACGCCTTCGCCCACCTGCCCATGCCACGCAACACCGCCGTCTTCGGCCCCACGTTCCGGGGCGAGGGCACGCGCCTCTATGACGACGTGACGCGCCACCTGGACTACGGCAGGAGCGCGCCCTTCCACGGCATGCCGCCCGGACACCTGCCGGTGCGCAGCTACCTCGCCGTGCCCGTGAAGGGCCGCTCCGGCGAAATCCTCGGCGGGCTGTTCTTCGGCCACGAGGAGCCGGGGCGCTTCCGCGAGGAGCACGCGCGGCTGGTGGAGGGCGTGGCCTCGCAGGCCGCCGTGGCCCTGGACAACGCGCGCCTGTACCGCGACGCGCGGCGGGCCGAGGAGCGCTTCCGCTCGCTCGTCACCGCCACCGCGCAGGCGGTGTGGGTGACGCGCCCGGATGGCTTCATCGAGGAGGACAGCCCCTCCTGGCGCGCCTACACCGGACAGACGTACGAGCAGTGGCGGGGCCAGGGGTGGCTGGATGCCCTCCACCCGGAGGACCGCGAGGCGGCCGCCCGCGCGTGGCAGGCGGCGGTGACGGACGTGCGCCCCTATGAAGTGGAGTACCGCCTGCTGCGTCCGGACGGCACGTACTCACCGACAATGGCCCGGGCGGTGCCCGTGCTCAACGCCGACGGCGCCGTGCGCGAGTGGGTGGGCACCAACACCGACATGACGGCCCAGCGCCGCGTGGAGGAGGGCCTGCGCCGGTTGGACCGGGAGCAGGGCGCTCGCCGGCTGGAGGCCCTGCGCGCGGAGGTGAGCGGCGCGCTCGCGCGAGAGGGCACCGTCGGCGAAATCCTCCAGGCCTGCGCGGAGGCGCTGGCCCGCCACCTGGACGCGCAGGTGGCGCGGCTGTGGCTGTATTCGCGCGCCGCGGCGATGCTGGAGCTGGTGGGCAACGCGGGCGCCGCCGCCCCACCTCCCGACCGCTGGGGCCGGGTGTCGCTGCACGGGCAGAGCCTGGTGGCGGAGGTGGCCCGCACGCGCGAGCAGATATGGGTGGACCAGATGGAGCAGGATGCCCGCGTCCTGGACCGGACCTGGGTGCGGGAGACGGGGGTGCGCTCGTTCGCCGGAATCCCGTTGCTGGTGCGAGGCCAGCTCGTGGGAGTCATGGGCCTCTACAGTCGCAACGTGCTGGGTGAGGACGCGATGGCGGTGCTGGCCACGGTGGCGGACGCGCTCGCGCAGGGCCTGGAGCGCCGCCGGGCGGAGGAGTCGCTCCGGCTGCGCGCGCGGGAGCTGTCGCGCTCCAACGAGGAGCTCCAGCAGTTCGCCTACGTGGCCTCGCATGACCTGCAGGAGCCCTTGCGCATGGTGGCCAGCTACACGCAACTGCTCGCCCGGCGCTACCAGGGCAAGCTGGACGCGGACGCCGACACCTTCATCCACTACGCGGTGGACGGCGTCACCCGCATGCAGCAGCTCATCCAGGATTTGCTCGCCTACTCGCGCGTGGGGACGCAGGGCCGCGAGCCCAGGCCCGTGGACGCCAACCTCGCGTTGGAGCGGGCGAAGGCCAACCTCCGGGCGTCCCTGCAGGAGTCCGGCGCCGACTTCCGCGCGGGGCCGCTGCCGACGGTGCTCGCGGACGAGACGCAGCTGGCGCAGTTGTTCCAGAACCTCATCGGCAACGCGCTCAAGTTCCACGGCGCCGCGCCGCCGCGCGTGGAGGTGACGGCGGAGGCGCGGGGCGCGGAGGTCCGCTTCTCGGTGCGGGACTGGGGCATCGGCATCGACGCGCAGGACTTCGAGCGCATCTTCGTCATCTTCCAGCGCCTGCACGGCAAGGAGGCGTTTCCGGGCACGGGCATCGGGCTGGCCATCTGCAAGAAAATCGTCGAGCGCCTGGGCGGGCGCATCGGTGTCGAGTCCCGACCCGGGGAGGGAAGTACGTTCTGGTTCACCCTGCCCTGGCCGCCGGCCGGAGCCACGGTGTCCGAGGCGTCGTCATGAGTGAGATTGGAACGAACGAGCGCCCCCTGCGCCTGCTGCTGGTGGAGGACAACCCCGGCGACGCGCGGCTGCTCCAGGAGGAACTGCGCGAGGTGAGCACCACGCACTTCGAGGTGCTCCACGTCGAGCGACTGGCGGACGCGGTGCGCGTGGTGAGCAGCGACACCTCGCTGGACGCGGTGCTGCTCGACCTGTCGCTGCCGGATGGACACGGGCTGGGCAACATCCCGCCCCTGCTCCAGGCCGCGCCGTCCGTCCCCCTCGTCGTGCTCACCGGCACGGACGACGAGCGGCTGGCGGTGCGCGCGGTGCACGAGGGCGCGCAGGACTACCTGGTGAAGGGCCAGGTGTCGGGCCCGCTGCTGGTGCGAGCGCTGCGGTACGCGATTGAGCGCAAGCGGGTGGAGGAGGGCCTCAAGCGCGAGGAGGCCGCGCGGCGCACGGCGGTGTTCCGCGAGCAGTTCCTGGGCATCCTGGGCCATGACTTGCGCAACCCGCTCCAGGCCATCTCCGGCAACGCGTCCCTGCTGCTGCGCCACGGAGGCCTGAGCGAGCCCCAGCGCAAGGCCATCAACCGCATCTCCATCTCCGCGGACCGCATGGCGCGGATGATCAACGACCTGCTGGACTTCACCCGCACGCGCCTGGGCGCGGGCTACGTGCTGGAGCGCGCGCGGATGAACCTGCACGAGGTGCTGCGCCAGGTGGTGGAAGAGCTGGAGGTGGCGCACCCCCGGCGCCAGTTCGAGCTGAGCCTGACGGGCAACGGCTGGGGCGACTGGGACGGGGACCGCATCGCCCAGGCGGCGTCGAACCTGGTGGGCAACGCCGTGCAGTACTCACCCGAGGACACCGCCGTGCGGGTGATGGTGGCCGACGCGGAGGGGGGCGTGCGCGTGGAGGTCCACAACTGGGGCCTGCCCATCCCCACCGAGCGGCTGGCTTCCATCTTCGACCCCTTCGTGCGCGCCCAGGACATGCGCAGCGCCCAGCGCAACGGCCTGGGCCTGGGCCTCTACATCACCCACGAAATCGTGCGCGCCCATGGGGGCCTCCTGGGCGTCTCCTCTTCCTCGGAGGAGGGCACCTGCTTCTGGCTCAGTCTGCCGCGCCAGTATGCGGCCACGGGCGGCTGAGCGTCACGGCTGGGGACCTGCCTGCCTGTCCGCTCCAGGCTGGAGCAGGCGAGCGAGGACGGGAGGTCGGGGGCGCACGTCGCGGCCCGAGGAGGCAGGACACATCCTTGAAGGGTGCAGTCCACCTGGCCGCGCGTCTCCCGGCGGCCCCTTCCAGGAGGTCCGGCGATGCTCATGCTCGGTGCAGCCTTCTTCGGTACGCTCATCTTCTTGGTCGCCCTCTTCGTCGTCATCATGTTCGGCGCCGCCGGCAACAAGTGGGAGAAGGACATCCGCGCGGTGACGAAGAGCGAGCGCGACGCGGGTCTGGTTGACGCAGGTACCTTGAGGGACCTCGATATGACCGGGGGACCACACGTCCCCGCGCATGCCTGAGCCACGCGGACCTCAGCGGGGCCGCGGGCTGTAGTAGCGACGCAGCCAGCGGCTCAGCCCGTCCAGGCCGGGGAAGAGCACGCGCTCGGTGACGTTGGCCTGGTCCAGCTTGTCGCGCACCTCCCACTTGAGGGCCGCGGGGATGATGAGCTTGCGCACCCCCTGCTTCTGCTTCTCCAGGAAGGTGTCCAGGCGCAGGTCCGGCCCGTTCATCACCGAGAAGAGCGCGAACTGGTTGACGATGCGCGCGTCCAGGGAGGGCGGCTCGAAGAAGAGCACGAAGGGGTCCTCGGTCAGCTTGTCCAGGTCCGCCATGGAGCTGGCCGCCGCCGCCAGCATCTCCCCCGTGAAGACGTCCGCGCCCTCCTTGTGGAGCTGCGCCTTGAGCGCGCGAGGCAGGAGGCGGTTGGTCTCCCGGTAGTCCACGCACCACACCACGCCGTCCGCGTCCGCCAGCTCGCTGTCCTCGGTGAGGAAGTGCAGCGCGACGTTGGGGCTGAACGTCCAGTCGAGCATCCGCGTGGGCAGGCCGTGGTGCTGGGCCAGGGCGAGCCAGTCCCAGACGGAGTCCAGGGGCTCGCGAGGCGTGCCGCGCGCGTACTTGCGGAAGGCGCGCAGCAAGTCCCGCTCCTGGCGCACGAACATGCCCTGGCGGTTGAGCGCGGTGGACAGGTCATGCTCGACGTGGGGCATGCCCCGGAAGACGAAGTTGGAGCGGTGACGCCCGAGCGTCTCGTTCCAGGAGTCGGTGAACAGCGAGTCCTGGAGCTCCAGCCACGTGGTGACGCGATGCTCTTGCATGACGAGGACGCGCGGGCCGGGTGCCGGGCCCGCCGCCCCTGGAAGGTGGGGCGTGCCGAGCGGGTGCGGAAGCGGGCGTCAGGCCACGCGTTGGTCCCTGGGCACCAGGGTGGTGGGAGGCGGGCCCGGCTGGGTGAGGCTGTGCAGGATTCGCGACAGCTCGCCCGGGGCGAAGGGCTTGCGCAACAGGCACACCGCGCCCTCGAAGCTGGGCAGCTCCAAATCCAGCCCCGTCGTCAGGACGATGGGCAGCTCCGCCAGCGAGCGCTGGGCGTGCAGCATCCGGATGAGGCCCTGGCCCTCGATGTCGGGCAAAAGCCAGTCCAGCACCAGCACGTCCACGCGAGGCTCGGAGAAGAAGGCCCGCAGCGCGGTGAAGCCATTCTCACAGGCGAGGACCCGGTAGCCCTCCAGCTCCATGGCCTCGGTCATCGCCTCTCTGAGGAGGCCATCATCCTCGGCCAGGACGACCACGGGGCGGTAAGGCATGCGCAAGGCTCGCGACGACCGGAGAAGAAGGGCTTGAAGCGGCTCGCGGGTCCGGACTCCCGCCACCACCGTGGGACACAACCCCGGAGAGTCCCGGCGTCGTCCCGGCCTCCACCCATGGGTGGAGGGCCGGCACGTCGCCTGCCCTTCGCGCCGGGTTAGGGCCTGCCCGAGTCAGCGGGCTGATTGAAGGCGTACTGGTCCGCGCCCGGCGCGGCGTCCTGCTGGAACATGGGGCACTTGGCGCAGGTGAAGCTGTCCCAGTCCTGGCGCACCGCCACGTCGATGCAGCCGCCGTAGAAGCGGCAGTGCACGTTGCGGTGGTCCTCGACGGAAAAGGACTCCGCGCGCATGGGCAGGCGGAACTCTGTGGGACGCGGTTGTGGACAGGACATGTTGACTCTCTTGCCCCCCTCGTGGGTGCGTTGAATCGTCTACCGGCTGTTGCGACGCGTCATTCCCGGGGAAGACCCACCGAGGCCCGCGCGATTCACGGCGAACCTCATAAAGGCCAGCAGCAGGGGTTGCCATTCGCGCCGGCCGGCCGCTCGTGGGGCGAGGGGCCGGGCCTCACGTCACGCTCTCGTGGCCCGTGCCCGGGAGGCGAGGGTGCGACGCCGGAGGTGTGAACACTTCACCCGGTGCCTCCTTTCCCCGAAGATGCGAGGCGTGTCCCGCCCCCCCCGTCCCCTTCGTCCGGCTCCTGGCGCATCTCGTGGCGTGCTCGGCGCCCTGGCCCTGGCCTCGCTGCTCGTCCTGACGGCCTGCTCGGCCTTCTCCCGCGCCGTGAAGGAGGGCGACACCGCCAGCCAGCAGCAGAAGTGGGCGGAAGCCGAGGCGGCCTACCTGCGCGCGCTCGCCGCGGACCCGGAGGCGTCCGAAATCACCGTGAAGCTGCGCGAGGTGCGCCAGGCGTGGAGCAAGGTGGTGCTGGAGGAGGCCCGGAGCGTGCACGACTCGGGCGATCTGGACGGCGCCATGAAGCGGCTGGTGCGCGCGCTGGAGCTGGACGCGGAGAACACGGCGGCCAGGGACCTCCTGAACACGACGCTGGATGAGCGCGTGGCCGTGGCGCTCACCGCGCTCAAGGCGGACAAGCTCCAGGAGGCGCGCGTGGAGCTGGACGCGGTGCTGTCGGTGGCGCCGGACCACGCGGGCGCGAAGAAGGCGGTGGACCAGGTGCAGGTGGCGTGGGCCAAGCGCTGGTTCAACACCGGGGACGGGCTGGAGAAGGCGGGCAAGCTGGGCAACGCGCTGGTGGCCTATGTGCGCGCGGACCAGGAGCGCGTGGGCGCGACGGCGGCCCGCGAGCGCGCGGAGGCGGTGCGACAGAAGCTGCGCGACGAGGTGGCCTTCCTCGTGGTGGCCACGCCCGTGGAGGACCGGGCCGGCGCGCCCGATGTGGCGCAGCGGCTGGCGGCCGGGAGGCTGGCGGCCATGCTCCCCACCCAGCTCCCCCTGCGCGTGGTGACGGAGGCCCCCGAGGGCCGCGAGGGCGTGAAGCTGGATTTGTCGCTGGAGCGGGTGCTGCCGCTGAAGGCGGTGGAGGACTCGCAGCGCTCGCACCGCTACCTCGCCGGGAAGACCTCCGTGCCCAACCCGCGCCGCGCCGGCTTCGAGACGAAGCTCCTGCAGGCCGAGCGCTCCCAGGAGGAGGTGGACCGCAAGCAGGCCGCCGCCCTTCGCGAGTACCTGCGCATGCAGACGGAGATGAACCTCTTGCGCGCGGGCGCCGAGCGCTGCCGTGAGCGCGAGCGCCGCGAGTGTCTGGAGGCGCTGCAGGAGTGCGGCGAGGCCGCGCGCGAGGCGGAGAAGCCCGGCACGCTGCCCGGCGAGTGCAGCCCCGCGCGCTGCGCCAGCGGCCTGTGCGCGAAGGAGGAGCAGCTGCTGTCGCAGATGGTGGTGGCGGTGAAGGACAGGGAGACGAAGCTGGAGGCGGCCCTGGAGAAGTCGGAGGGGCAGCGAATCGAGGTGCAGCGCCACCGCGACACGACTTTCAGGGAGCCCGTCACCGTGGAGGAGAACATGTTCTCCGACTTCGTCTACGACGTGCAGATGCACCGCCTCACCGTGACGGCCTCCGTCACCGCGGTGATGCGCGACTTGCTCAAGGACCAGGTCCCCGCGCCCCACACCGACGACTTCGCGGTGATGCACGAGGACATGTCGCACAAGGGCTACGACAGGTACGGCGTGCTGGCGGACCCGGTGCAACTGCGCAACGAGCTGGAGCTGCGCGTGGAGGTGGGGGACAAGGCCGTCACTGATTTGGCCCGCCGCGTGAAGGAGCGCTTCGACGCGTACCGAGGAAAGCGCGTGGAGGATGCCCGCCGGGGCATGGTGCGCCCCGGCGCCGAGGACGTGGTGGAGACCGCCGTGCGCGCCCTGCTGCTTACCGCCGATGCGCCCCCGGCCGACGTCCTCCAGCCCCTGGCCCGCGCCCGGGGCCTCACCCGCCCCGAGACACTCCTGGGTTTGTAGTCCGACCTGACCCGGGACAGTTTACAACGGGAGTGTCCTTTTCTTGGACACTCCCGTTTTCGCGTTCCAACCCTTTGGAATCAAAGGGATTTTGTTACGGATTGTTACGAGATTTTACAGCCGGAGTGTGAAACGTGGAGTCTCTGTGCTCCGTGAATCCTCGGCGTTTCCCGTAAAAACATGAGGGAAATCCACTAGTTGTGGGATTGGCATGGCGGCTGCTTCGTCGCGGGTCCCGAGCTGTCGGAGCTCTGGCAGTACCCCCCTCCCGAAAAGGAAGTTCATGTCCAAGTCCAAGTTGATCGGTGCCCTCACGGGCCTGGCGCTGCTGTCCGGTTGTGGCGGCGGCGAAGGTTCCACCCCCGCCCCCGAGGCCGTTGGCCAGGGGATGTCGTGGGAGCAGTTCCTCTCGGTGGTCTACCAGGAGCCGGACACCGGCATCTTCATCGCTGACGGCGACACGACGTTCGCCAACGAGAAGCTGCTGCGCGAGTTCTACGAGAACAACGTTCGCGACGGACAGCTCATCGTCCACCGCGCGGGCGGCGTGGATGCCGCGTGGAACGCGACGCAGAAGAAGAACATCACCTACTGCGTGAGCACGACGTTCGGCTCCAACTACAACAACGCCGTGACGACGATGGCGAACGCGGCGGCCGCGTGGGAAGCGGTGGCCAACGTCGACTTCATCTACGTGAGCGCGCAGGACGCGAGCTGCACGGCGAGCAACGCGAACGTGGTGTTCGACGTGCGTCCGGTGAACTCGGGTGGCCAGTACCTGGCCCGCGCGTTCTTCCCGAACGACGCCCGCGCCAACCGCAACGTGCTCATCGACAACACGGCGTTCGGCAACACCTCGCCCTGGACGCTGACGGGCATCCTCCGTCACGAACTGGGCCACACGCTCGGCTTCCGCCACGAGCACACCCGCCCCGAGTCGGGCACGTGCTTCGAGGACAGCAACTGGCGTCAGCTGACCACGTATGACTCCAAGTCGGTCATGCACTACCCCCAGTGCAACGGCACCCAGACGGGCGACCTGGTCATCACCGCGCTGGACGCGCAGGGCGCCGTGGCGCTCTACGGCGCTCCGGGTGGTACGGACCCCGAGCCGCCGGGCCCTGGCACCGGCACCCCGACGACGGAGACCCGCACGGGCACCGTGACGGCCGGCTCCAACACCAGCTACGGCCCCTTCAACGTGGTGGCCGGCACCAGCTTCAGCGTGGCGATGACGGGCACGGGCGACCCGGACCTGTACGTGCGCTTTGGCGCCACCCCCACCACGACGACGTATGACTGCCGCCCCTACCTGAGCGGCGCCTCCGAGTCCTGCAACCTGACGGTGCCCACCGGCGTGACGACGGCGTACATCATGGTTCGCGGCTACGCGGCCGGTACCTTCAACCTGACCATCAACTACACCAAGCCCGGCACGGGCGGCACCGGCACGCCGACCACGGACAGCAAGACGGGCAGCGTCGCGGCGAACACCAACGTGAACTTCCCCGCGTACAACGTGGTGGCTGGCACCACGTTCCGCGTGGCGATGACGGGCACGGGCGATCCGGACCTCTACGTCCGCTTCGGCGCGGCGCCCACCACCACCACGTACACCTGCCGTCCGTACCAGACGGGCGCCACGGAGACGTGCGACCTGACGGTCCCCGCCGGCACGACGACGGCGTACGTCATGGTGCGCGGCTACACGGCGGCCACGTACAACCTGGCCATCAACTACACCAAGCCGTAGTCGCTTCCGGCTTCCGGTGTTGAACGCGGGCGGTCTCCTTCACGGGAGGCCGCCCGTTGTTTTTGGAGGCGCGGAGCTTTTTCAGTCGACCAGGGGGCTCAGGTCCGTGCGCACCGCGCGCTGCGAGTCCAGCCTGCGGCGGCGGGCTCCGGCGATGGCCAGTTGCCAGACGGCGCAGCCGAGCCCCAGCACGAGGCAGCCGAGCCACAGGGACGACGTGCCGAAGCGGCCGAGCACCCAGCCGCCGAGCGCGGGCGCGGCGCTGGACGCCAGGCCCCAGAGCATGTGGTAGGCGCCCTGGTAGCTGCCGCGTAGCGCGGACGGCGCCAGGTCCGCGACGACGGAGGGCGCGACGGGGGCCTGGGCCATCTCCCCCAGCGTCCAGATGGCCACGGCCAGGGCCGCGAGCGCGACGTGGCCCGTCAGCGCGTGCAGGCCGAAGCCGACGCCGGTGAGAACCGCGGCCAGGGCGAGCGCCTGGGCGCGGCGCAGGCGGCGCAGCACCGGGTGGGTGAAGGGCTGGAGCGCGACGATGAGCAGGCCGTTGACGGACAGCACGGCGCCGAACTGCGCCTCCGTCAGTCCGCGCGCGCCCAGGGCCAGCGGGAGCGACACCTGGCTCTGGTAGAAGATGAGCGCCACGCCGAAGTAGGGGACGGCGAAGGCGACGAAGCTCGGGTCCAGGAAGGGCGCCAGGAGGGCGCTGCCGGCACCGGGGGCCGGCGTGTCGGAAGAGGAGGGCGAGGGCCTGGCGGGGCGCGTCTCCGGCAAGAGCAGCCAGATGCAGCAGCCATAGGTGAAGGTGGTGATGGCGTCGGCGATGAAGAGCGTCAGGTAGCCGTAGCGGACCATCAGCCCGGCCAGCGGCAGGGCGACGGCGAAGCCCACGTTGATGACCCAGTAGAGCAGGCCGAACGCGCGCTGGCGGTCCTCGGGCGAGACGACGTCCGCCACGGCGGCGGACACGGCGGGGCGGTAGATTTCACCGACGATTCCCAGGCCAAAGGCGGCCGCGGCGATGACGGCGGGCTCGCGCGCGAAGCCGAGGCAGAGCATGCCCACCGAGCCCAGCCACAGGCCGCCCGCCAGCGTGATTCGCCGGCCCACGCGGTCCGCGAGCATGCCGCCCAGGGGACTGGCGATGACGGCGCCCAGGCCATAGAGCGACACGGTGAGTCCCGCGCGCTCCACGCTGAAGCCCCGCTCACGCGTGAGGTACAGCGCGAGGAAGGGCACCACGAAGCTGCCCAGCCGGTTGACCAGCGTGCCCACCCACAGCACCCAGTACGTGCGCGGAAGGCCGCCCGCCATCTCGTGCAGCGCCCGTCGCAGCGCGCCCGTCATGGTCGCCCTCCCATCGTGGCCGCGAGGAGACGCGAGGGGCACCGGAAGACGAATCGAGAGGCCATGGCTGCGCGCGAGCATGCGTCAGCGTGTCGTTCGCTCCAAGCCACACGTGGGGAGGACGACGGAGTCCCGAGAGTCGATGTCTTGCTTTGGGTTCCGAGCATTTGCCCGCGACTGACGAGGACCTCGGGCCGCGCCTGAAAACGCGTCCGGGGCCCTGGGGTTCGAGCGGTGAGTGCGGAGCCAGGCGGTGCCCGCGACGGTGAAGCGCTCCCCGGGTGCCAGGGCACGTCTGGCGCGAACGCCCTCGGGCACCCCGCAGGACTTGCAGCATGGATGCTCCGGGAGGGCCAGCGGGAGTTGCACGCCATGCAAGTGTTGCAAGGTCCTGCCCCCGCCTCCATCCCCGAGCGAGGGGACGAAGACGGGGGCGCGGATGACACACGAGGCTTCGAGCGGACGTCAGGGATTGCCGGGGATGTAGCCGAGGGGCGGTTGGAGCTCGGTCCAGCCGATGCCCGGTGACGTGGTGGTGGTGATGAAGTGGTTGTCGTCGTCTTGCCACAGGCTCAAGGGGGTCCCCGTGACGCCCGCGTCCACGGGGGAGACATAGCCCTCCAGTGCATCCAGCGCGGTGCCCTGCGCGGGCACGTCGAGCCACCAGCCGAGGGTGGCGGGGCAGGCGTCACTCGGGTCCCCGGTGGTGGAGCCGTCGGGGATGGTGGTGGTGAGGAAGTGCTTCTGCCCGGAGGAGTCCACCCGGGCGCAGCGGTAGAGGCCCTTGAGTCCCAGCTTCGCGCGCAGGGCGGGGGCAATCTTCTTGCTGAGCAGGGCCCCCTCGAAGCGGAACATCGCGTAGCCGGAGGATGCGCCGAGCACCGCCGTATTCGGTGCCACCAGGTTGGGATGCTTGGGGAGCTGCTGCGGAGGGAAGTAGGCGGTGGTGGTGACGGCCCGGTCGGGCGAAGCGTCGTGGCGGAACTGGTACAGGCCCGTGTCGAGGAAGCGCGAGAAGGAGAAGAACCGGGCGCCGCGAGCCTCCAGCTCCTCCTCCGTGTAGTCCTCGCAGAACTTCGGAGCGAAGTCGCGGTTGGAGGGTTCCAATGTCAGGCCTTGCGGGTCGAAGCAGCTCCCCGCGAGCGGAAAGCTGGCCCAGCGTCGCTTGCTCAAGCACAGCGCGCCATAACGCGGCGGGATGAGGCCGTTGTTCGGCGAACCCCCGAGGGTGGGCCGGCACGCGGGAGCGGGGTTCGAGTCCGTCTTGTCCTGGGTGCAGTCCACCCACGCGGCTTCGAAGTAATGGTCCTGGACCGCCGCGCCCGAGAGCTGGGGGATGACACCTCCCGCGGAGGTCAGGGGCGCGTACTTCGTGTCGTGGAACGCGATGGGGGTGTCATCCGCGGTGTTGCTGTGGCCCACGCCGCAGTAGTCGGCCGTGGCCATGCGCAGGCACGTCTGGTGGAAGCTCACGGCCTCCGTGTTGGTGCCCGTGAGCGGGTAGCCCGCGACGGTGGTGCCGCTGAGCACCTGGCCCGTGAGGGTCCGCGCCGTGGAGTGCCAGGGTGGATAGCCCCAGTCGACGCACTTGGCGATGACGCCACCGTCCTCGAACTCGCAGGCCGAGACGTGCTTGGGCACGCAGGCGAACGTGAAGGAGTCCGTGGTGTAGACCAGTCGCCAGGGCTGGAGCACGGAGTCCTGGACCCAGCGGAGCGGAACCGCCAGCGCGACGTTGTTGGCGGGGCACAGCGGCTGGGGTTGGGTGAGCGGGGTGGACCACGTCACCTCGTACTCCCAGGTGGTCCCCATGACCGGGGGCGGCGGGTTGGGAAGGCCAATGTTCCGGCACGTCTCGTAGATGCTCGCGTGAGGGGCCGCCGAGACAATCCTGAACTTCCGCTCGGGGGTTCCCTCCGCGGTGAATTCGTAGCCCACGTAGTTCAGCGGGCCACACAGGCCCGAACCGGTGCGCTTGCTGCCGACGAGTCCTCCCTGGCTCAACCCCGTACTCATGCAGGAGGCACGCGGTGACGTGGTGAAGAGGACGTTGACGTGGTTTTCATCGAAGACGGCCGCGCCGTGCAGCTTCGTCCCCTGACCGCTCTGCGCGGGCGGCTCATCCGCCAACGCCCCGGTGGCGGACAGTCCCGCGGACAAACACATCCATGCCCCCAGGCAGGGGCCTCTCATCCATCGCATCGTGCGTTGCTCCCGTATGTGGCTCGAGTGCCGTGCTCCTCGACGTAAAGCAGGAAGCCTGCCAACGGCTCACGGCTCAATGGATGGCGGGCGGTGACGCACAGACACGCAGCCCGATGAAGGGGATGCGGAAGCGGGGCTCGCCGTCGCCGTGGTTGAGGCTGCGGGCGGTGAACATGTCCTGGTAGAAGCAGCCGCCGCCGTAGGTGGGCTGGTCGGGTGAAGACACCGAGCGCATCCACTCCCACACGTTGCCGGTGAAGTCCGCCAGGCCGAAGGGGCTGTCGGAGGCGGGGTGCGAGCCCACCTCGTCCGGACCGAAGGCCAGCGACTTGCGGCCGTAGGTGGCGTCGAAGTTGGCGTCGTCCGGCTCCAGCCGCTCGCCGTGAGGGTAGCTGCGTCCGTCCGCGCCCCGGGCGGCGCGCTCCCATTCGCGCTCATCGCACAGGCGGGCGCCCGGCACTCGGCCGGTGTCGTTCAGCCAGGTGACGTAGGCCACGGCATCCTCCCAGGAGATTCCGGACACGGGCAGGCGCAGCCAGTCCTGGACGGCGCGGTGCTCGCGCTCCAGGTAGCGCAGCTTCTCGCCCTCGCGGGCGCGGTAGAGGTGCCCCTTGCGCGCGAGCTGGAACTCCCACTGGCCCGCCTCCACTTCGACGAGCGAGATGTCGCCGAAGTAGTTGCCGCCGTGGGGACGGCGCTCGGCGCGCTCCCGGGGTGACAGCGTGCGCAGGAAGTCGAGGTACTCGCCATGGGTGACTTCGGTGCGCGCGACGAGATAGCCCCCGGTGGTGAGCGTGTGCAGGGGTTGGGCGCGCATGGCGTTGCGGCGGATGACCTCGTCGTCGGGGCTGCCATAGAGGAAGCGCCCCGGCGGGATGTACACGAAGCCCTTGGGGACGGACGCGGGGAGCTGGAGTCGGACCGCGTGGGGTTCGCCTCGCTCCAGCAGCACCGGGTAGAGGACGGCGGGGCGGTCCGCTCTCACGAAGGTGAGGCGATAGGAGCCCGGCGGCAGGAACGCACCGCGCAGCGGGGTGGTTCCGAGATTCATCGGGGTGGACCAGCTCAGCCGGCCCGCGTCCTCGACGGCCCGCTCGACGCGCACGCGGGCGCCGGGAGGCTCGGTCTCCAAATCCAAGCGCGCGGGGGCCTCCAGCCGCCGCTGGAAGTCGCGCGTGTCGTCGACGAGCGCCAGGCGCTGGACGAGCTCGCGGTGCAGAGCGGGTCTGCGCAGCCGCTCGGCCAGGAGGATGCGCTCGAAGAGGACCTCCGCCAGCAGGTGGCGCACGTCCGCGTGGCGTGGGTCCTTCTGCAACGCGGTGTCGAGCGTGTTGCCCGCGGCCCGCCAGGCGGTGTCGACGCGCTCGGCCGCCGCGAGCGCCCGGGTCCAGGTGGCTTCTCCCTCCACCTTCTGGGCGGTGTCGAAGGCGGCGAAGGCCGCGCGGCGCAGGGCCTCCAGTCGCGTGTTCTCCTCGCGCGCCTGTTCAACGGACGCGCGCGCCTCGCTCACGGCCTGGGCGCTGTCGCGCTCGCGCGTGCGCAAGGTCTGGAGCTGGAGCCCTCCGTACACGGCGACCGTGACGAGCGGCAGGGAGAGCACCGCGGCGATGCGTCCCAGCCGCTTGCGTGTCGCCACGCGGCGCGAGGACTGGAGGAAGGCGCGCTCGTCTTCGCTCAGCGCTTCGAGCGGGAGGCTCGCGGCCTCCACGAGTTGTCGGCCGGACCACAGCAGGTCCACGGCGCGACCCAGGCGTCGCCACTCCGCGCAGGCCCGCTCCAGGCGCTGGCGCAGGACGCGCAACCCTTCGTCGCCCGCGAGCCAGCCGCGCAGCGTGTCCCAGCCCACCAGCAGGGCCTCGTGTGCCAGCTCATATGTGCCTGTCTCCGCGTCTTCACTCACCGCCTCGCGTGCCACCACGAGCCGGCCTCGCACCAGGGCTTCCAGCGCAGCGCGGGCCGGGTCGGACTCCGCGCCTGGAATGCCCACCAGCTCCTCGCGGGTGCGCTGGGCCCGAGTCCCCTCCGCCGTCACCAGCCGCGAGAGGAGGTGCCGCGCGGCGCCTCGCTCCGCTGGAGCCAGGGTGGCCAGCACGCCATCGGCATGTCGCGCCAGAGCGCCGTGGACTCCACCGAGGGACTCGAGGGCCGAGGCGGCAATCACCCGGCGCTCCTTGTCCCTGCGCTCCCAGAGCTGCGCGAGCGCGAACTGGAGCAGCGGCAGTCCACCCTCTCCACTTCCGGCGGACACCAGGGTGTCCACGAGCGCGGGTGACTCGAAGGTGAAGCCGTGGGCCCGCGCGGGGGCAACGACGGCCTCCGTCAGTCCCGCCTCGGTGGGACGCTGGAGGAGGTACAGGCCCCCGGTGTCGAGCGCGTCGCGCAGCCCCGGCAGCGAGGCCAGTCTCGCGAGGAAGTCGCCGCGCGCCGTGGCGAGCACCCGCAGCCGGGGCCCGCCTTCCGTCAGGGACTCCAGCGCGAGCGCGAAGCGCTGGGCATCCTCGGGCGCAGCGAGCGTGAGGAGCTCCTCGAGCTGGTCGACGTGGAGGAGCACGGCCCGGGGACTCGTGCGCAGGCGGCGTCCCAGGTTTTCGGGGGCGTCCCGCAACTCACCGAGGAGCGTCGCCTCGCTCTCGCCGAGGAGCGGTGCCAGCGTCGCCGCGAGCGCCACCAGGGGATGGCGTCCGGGCACCAGCTCACACGTCGTCCACGCGCCAGGGCCCAGCGCGCCCTGGGCCACCCGGGGCAGGACGCCCGCGCGGCACAGCGATGACTTGCCGACGCCGGAGTCTCCAGCCACGAGGACGAAGGGCTGGGAGCGCAGCCTGTCCACCAGCGCGCGAATCTCCGACCCACGGCCGGAGAAGGTCGCGCGGTCCTCCGCGCCGAAGGCATGCAGGCCGGGGTAGGGCCGCTCGTTCGTGGGCGCGGGTTCACCGGTGCCCTCGCGCAGGGCCTCCAGGGCCTCGCGCAGCAGCTCCGCGGAGGCGAAGCGCGCGGCGGGCTCCAGGGACAGGCAGCGGTCGATGATGGTGGCGAAGGCCGGATCCACCTGTGGCAGCGCGCGCGTCAGCGGCGAGAACCCGCCTTGGAGCACGGCCTCGCGCAGCTCCGATACGGAGTCCCCCCGGTAGGGCGGTGTGCCGGTGCACAGCTCATACAGCATGACGCCGAACGAGTAGACGTCGCTGCGAAGTGTCGCGGGCTGGCCTCGCCAGATTTCCGGCGCCATGTAGCTCGGCGTGCCGACCAGGCCCGTCACGAGCGTGGGGAGCGCGGAGGGCGTCGCGGGAGGAGGGCTCGCGAGAGGTGACACGGTGATGGTTCGCGAGAGCTCCGGCTCGACGGAGGGTGAGGCGTCGAGCCGCGCGAGCGAGAGCTGGGTGCGTGCCGGCTCGGACGGGCCGCCCGCCGCGTCGATGAGCTTGGCCACGCCGAAGTCGAGCAGCTTGACGTCGCCCTCCACCGTCTTCATCACGTTGGCGGGTTTGAGGTCGCGATGGACGACGTCCCTGCGATGCGCCGCCGCAAGGCCTCGCGCGAGGCCGATGCCCAGCGTGAGCGCTTGCGTCCAGTGCTGGGGCAGCGGCAGCCGGTCCAGGCTCTCTCCGCGCACGAACTCCGAAATCAGATAGGGACGGCGCAGCACCTCGCCCACGCGATGGATGCCCACCACGTTGGGGTGCTGCACGCGGGCGATGGCGCGGGCCTCGTTCCAGAAGCGCTCACGCTGTCCCTCCTGCGGAGTCACGCCGGCGATGAACTTCACCGCGACGAGCCGGTCCAACCGCGAGTCCCTCGCGAGGAAGACCTCGCCCATCGCTCCCCGGCCCAGGGGCTCCAGCAGGTGGTACTCCTCGAAGTCGGTGGGAGGCTGCCACGACGTCGGGGCCTGCGCGTTCATCCGGGAGGCTCCCGGTGGCGCGAGGTCGCGAGCCCATATTGTTTGTATTTGAGCGCGAAGGTGCGCATTGGCATGCCGATGAGTCGCGCCGCGCGCGCCTGGACTCCCGAGGTCTCCTCCAAGGCCTCCACCATGCGCTGCCGCTCCAGCGCTCGCAGCTCATCGGCGAGGCGCTGGCGGGGAGCTCGCGAGGCACTCCGCTCTTCGTGCGTGGGCTCGGTGCGAGGCGCGTCCGCTTCGGCGGAGTGTGTGGAGGCTTCGATGGAGGGCGTGGAGACTTCGGAGATGGGAGCGGAGGCTTCGGGAGCGGGCGTGTCCTGGCCCCGGAGCGACTCGGGCAGGCACGAGGGGTCGACGATGGGCCCGTGCGCGGTGGCCGCGGTGAACTCCATGGCGTTCTTCAGCTCGCGCACGTTGCCGGGCCAGCGGTGGCCGCGCAGCAGTCCCATGGCGGCGGCGGACAGCTCCAGGGCGGGCCGGTTCAAGCGCGCACAGGCCTCGGCGAGGAAGGTGCTCGCGAGCAGGGGCAGCTCGCGAGGACGCTCCCGGAGCGGAGGCAGCAGGGCCACGGCGGTGGACAGGCGGAAGTAGAGGTCCTCGCGGAAGCGGCCGGCCTTCACCTCCTCGGAGAGGCGCCGGTGGGTGGCGGCGACGATGCGCACGTCGACGGGGCGCTCGCGCGAGTCCCCCACGCGGGTGATGACCTTCTGGTCCAGCGCGCGCAACAGCTTGGCTTGCACCGGGAGGGAGAGCTCGGCGACCTCGTCGAGGAAGAGGGTGCCACCGCCGGCCTGTTCGAACAGCCCCGCGCGCGTCGCGGTGGCTCCGGTGAACGAGCCCTTCTCGTGGCCGAACAGCGTGCTCTCCGCGAGGGACTCCTGGAGCGTCGCGCAGTTGAAGGCGACGAAGGGCTTGTCCGCGCGAGGAGACCAGTGGTGGATGGCCCATGCGGCGTTCTCCTTGCCGGAGCCCGTCTCACCCTGGATGAGCACGGTGAGGGGACTGGCCGCCAGGCGCCGCAGCAGCTCGAAGGTGCGCACCATGGCGGTGTCGGCCACCACCACGGCGCGCTCGCCCAGCTCCAACCTGTAGAGACGGGGCCCGCTCAAGCTCAGGCCGCCCACGGGCGCGGTGAGCGCGGCGGCGCGCGCGGTGGAGACGAGCGCCTCCGCGTCCAGGCCGTCCTGGGGCGCGGTCGCCACGCCGACGCGCAGGCCGGGTGCGAGGGGCAGCAGGGCCTCGAGGAGGTGCTGGACGAAGGGCTCCACCTCGTCGCGCAGCAGCTCCGGGAGCATGGCGACGAGGAGGTTGGGGGCCTCCCGCGCGAGCACGTCCATGCCGCGCAAGGCGCCGCTCGCCGCGCGGTGCAGCTCCGGGGGCGCCACCGTGGAGGGCCCCAGCTCCAGGGCCACCACGCTGACACTGCGCTCGTAGTCGAGGACGCGCTCCAACTCCTCACCCAGCCGGTTGCGCAAGGCATTGGCATCCAGCAGCGGACGCGAGGAGCGTGTCCCGCCATGGAACACGAGGACGACGTCGCCGAGTGTCACGACGTCACCGGTGCGCAGGGGGTGGGCGCTCTCGACCTTGAGGCCGTTGACCTTGACGCCGTTGTGGCTGTCCTGGTCCGCGATGCGGGCGGACTCCGCCGTCACCATCACCCGCGCATGGTGTCGACTCACCGAGGCGTCCTGCACCCGCACGTCCGCGGTGGCGGCCCGGCCGATGAGGACCTCGCCCTCCTGGGGGAGGGGACACAGGGAAGAGGAGCTGCCGTCGATGACCAGCAGGTAGCGACGGTCCGCGTCGTCAGGTCCGGGAGTGGACCTGGACGAGCGTGCATCCAGCGTTTCTAGGGAGTCGGGGGTCGACATGTCTGGCCCGGAAGAGTCTCCCATATCAGCCAGGGGCGCCGTCATCGCCGGATGGCAGCCACGGCGCACCCCAAGCCAGGCCGACGCGCTTCAGTGCTTGACGACGGGGTGGGAAGCCAGGGTTTGAGGCCGCTTCGCCGGGGCGCACATGTCGTTGTCGGCGGGGCGCTGGCCGAAGAAGAGCTGGCTGCCCTCCACCTTCACCACGTCGTGGTCGGTGCCGCAGGAGGCCAGGGGCTTGAAGGTGAGGCACGCGCCAGGGACGGACTGCTCCACGCCCACCGTCCACGCGCCGGTGCCGCAGCCTGTCTGGGTGAAGACGTCCGCCAGCGGTTGCACGTGCGCGGTGAGGTAGCGCTCGCCGAAGGCGAAGTTGCCCTCGGTGGCGCCCGACACCTTCTCCGAGTCCTGTCCCAGGCTGTAGGGGCCGACGACGCGCGCGGTGAACAGCTTCATCTGGCAGCCCGCGTCGCCGAAGACGTCCAGGTGGAGCGTCCAGGCGGACTCGGTGAGCTGGAAGTGGCGCTGGAGGTAGTTGCTGGTGCCATCCCCGTTGGGGACGGTCTCACAGGCGGCGCTGTCCCAGGTGCCGGCGAGGTCCTGGGGACGGACGTGGGACTTCGCTCCGCCGCACGCGGCGACGAAGAGGGTGACGAGGGCGAGGACGAGGCTGCGCATGATGGGACTCCCTGACGTGGGTGACTTCGGAGCGGGACGCGTCTTGTGGCCCGCTTTCCGGTGACGCCATGAATGCGCCAGTGGAGGGCCTGCGGAAATGCTGGAGGTTGCAGGGAGGGGCTGCGAGATTGCAGGGCACCATGTTGGACTGGAATGACCTGCGGTACTTCCTGGCGGTGTCGCGAGAGGGGACGCTCGCGGGCGCGGCGCGGGCGTTGAAGGTGGATGCGACGACGGTGGGGCGCAGGCTCGCGGTGTTGGAGGAGACCTTGGGGGCGCGTCTGTTCGAGCGGACGCCGGGGCGGCTCGTCCCGACGGCGGCGGCGCGGGGCATCCAGGGGG
>NZ_JABXEM010000215.1:0-20879 GCF_013372595.1 Myxococcus sp. AM011 | reverse complement strand
CGCGGAAGGCCGCCCGGTAGGCCGGCTGCTGCACCGTCGCCTTCTCCGGGCTGACGGGGAGAATGCGCTCCACGAGTGCCGCTTCCGTGGGCCGCGTCTCTCCGCAGACACACAGCGGCGCCTGCAGGCGGTAGGTGGACACCGTCAAGTCCGGCCGACCCCGCTCCTCCGTCTCTCCGCGGTAGAGCCGCCGCATGTAGCGGTGCACCAGGTGGAGGCGCGGCGGCGGCATGTCATGGGGCTTGTACTCGTCCAACACCACCGGCACGGAGCGCGTCGAGGACAGCAGCTTCACCAACGCAAACTCCGTCTCCGTCACGCTGTAGGCGTCCGAGGCCGGCACCCCGGCCAGCGGCCAGAAGACTTCCGTGCAGGTGCTGGACTTCCCGCTGCCTTGCGTCCCGTACGAGAAGAGAATGGGGAAGGAGCCCACCTTCTCCAAGAGGCGCGGCTTCAGCGGCGTGGCGAAGAACCACCCCAGCATGGGCAGCACCACCTGCGGCGTGTTGATGCGCGGCAGGTACTCGAAAACCGTGCGCGCCACGTCGTGGAAGCTGTCGTCGTCCGTGGCCTCGTAGCGGACACGCGACTCGAGTGACGCCCCATTGGGCAGGTACGCCACGGGCGACGGGGAGACAAAGCCCTCCTTCCCAATGGTGCATCCGGGTGCCACCCACACGTGGTGCGCCCCCTGTTTGAAGTCCCCCAGGACGCTGGTGCCCGGCAGCCGCGGCACCGCACGCCGCGCCACCGCGCGCAGCAGTCCCTGCACGTTGTTGTCGCTGCCCGTCCACTGCGTGTGGACGGAGGGCAGGTGGTGCAGCAGCTCCTTGCGCGAGTTGAAGGCCCGCCTCGGCAGCCGTGCCCCTTCCATGCTGGTGCCCTTGTCCGTGCGAATGTCTCCGAGGAACACCTCCCCCTCCTCGGTTTCGACGACGGCCCTCGCGGTGAAGGTGAAGGAGGAAATCGCCTTCGCTTCTCCGCGCTGCGTCACCGTGTAGTAGCAGTACGCGTCCTCGAACACCTCGCCGTCGATGGTGTCGTCGCCGCTGCTGCTCTTCCCTCCGCCCTTGGTGTCCGCGGCCTCTCCTGCAGCCTGGGTACGCACGGCGCGGGCCATGGACAGCCGAAGCTTCTGCGCGGCCAGGCCCGTGCGCACCTCCAGCAGCGCCAGGTACTTCTCCTGCGCGGACGGCGGACGGTGAGCAATCGCCTCCAGGATGGGCTTGAGGCGGTACTCCACGTCCTGGGCCGGCACGGAGGCCAACGCCTCCACGGCCTTCTCCACGTCGAAGACGACGTCGTACAGCTCGCAGCGCACATCCGGCTCGCGGTTGACGCGGCAGAAGCCCATGCCCTGGAGGGAGTGGCAGGGCGGCGCCACGGCCCCGTCCTCGCGGGCGGTGGCCATCACCTTCTCGTAGGCCTTGCGGATGTAGCCGACGCCGTCCCGGCCCTTCAGCTTCCCCAGGCCGCGCCTGTCGTACTCGAGGACAAGCTCGGTGATTTCGTCGAGCCCCAGCCCCTTGTGCGTGAAGAAGCGCACCATGTTGAAGATGGCGACGCTCCGGTCCTCCGCCCCCTGCTCCCACAGGCGCTGCACCGGGCCGCACATCTCCACCGGGTGCGCCCAGTCGTACTCCCCCGTCTCCGTCCGGCGGGCCTTCACTGTCCCCTGCGGTACCAAGGCGGAGGGCGCCAGCGGCATCGCCACCTGGGCTGGATGCGCCTGGTTCGGCTCCAGCGGCGGCTTCGGCGCTTTCAGCAGGCGCTCCAGGAGCTGCGGATCCTCGACGCGCTCGAAGCTGGCGAGCGCCCGAGCTGCTCGGTGAGGCCGCTCCGCCGACCCCGTCCCCTTCCGGGCGACGGTGCCCACCACCTTGATGATGCGGGCCACGTCGTGGATGGAGTCCACGCGCACGCGCTCGGAGGCGAAGCGGGCACGGAACTCGGCCTCGAAGGCCTTCAGGCCCGCCTGCACGCGCTCGTGGCTCTCGCCCTCCAGGGACTGCGGCGGCAGGGCGAACCAGAGCTGCGCCCCGTTGCCGCTCATCATCAGCCGCGGACGGACGAGGCCCTGCGCTTCACACCAAGCCGCGGCGGCCTCCGCCACCTGGAGCGTCAGCGAGAGCTCGTCCTCGGTGCTGGCCGTGTCCTTGGGGCGCACAGGGTCCAGGTCCACCACCGTGGCCGTCACCACCTCGATGTCTTTGCTGCCCGCCCCGGTCCTCAACGGGCGGAGGGCGTTGGGGGCCAGCCCGAGCAGGCGCCGGGGTCGAGGCTGGATGCCCACGTACACGTTGCCACCGGCATTGGCCGCCACGCAGGCCGCGACGAAGGCCTCCTCGTCGTCGAAGAAGCCCAGGCCGAGAAGGCCTCCGCCGCCCGGGCGGATGACGCGGACTTCGCTGACTCCGTGCTGTGCGTGCGCGAGCCACTGCCAGGTAGCGCGAATGGCGTCGGGGTTGGGAGTGCTTGGAGTGGTGTCAGAAGGTGTCGTCATCGAAGGTGCTCACTCCCTGCATCGGTTCAACGTGCGTTGGCCGCGGCGGCCACTCCCAGCACCGTGGCGTACTGCTGGCGGCGCTCAGCGTGGTGGCGCCGCAAGAGCGGCACCTTCCCGTCGACGAAGTCGATGAGGACGGCGCTCTTCTTCTCCGGGTGGGGACGCATGAGGCGTCCGAGGCGCTGGACGGTGCGTCCACGCGCGCGGCCGGGGTACGCCAGGAAGACGCGCGAGAGGCGCGGCAAGTCGAGCCCCTCATCCGCCAGGCTGGTGGCCACCAGCACACGGACGCGCCCGGCGCGGGCCTGGTCCAGGAGGGCCCTGCGCGCTTCGCGCGGCACCTCGCTCGTCAACGCGGAGGCCGACAGGCCGGCGGCCGAGAGCCGATGCGCCAGCAGCTCGCAGTGGTCCACCCGGCCGGTGAGAACAAGGCACAGGTGGCCTGCCCACGCTTCGCGGGCCACGGCGCCGAGGACGAGGTCATTGCGCGCCTTGTCCTCCGCCAGCGCCTCCAGCATGGGCGCGTAGTCCGCAGCGCGGAAGTAGGGGTAGTCGAAGGCCGTCTCCACGGCGCGCACCTCCGGCACCACCAACACTCCGCGCGCGACGAGGTCCTCGTGCTTCACCACGGCCAGGGGCGCGCCCAGGTACAGGCGCAAGAGCGGCGTCAACCCGTCCTCCCGCTCGGGCGTCGCCGTCAGTCCCAGCCGGTAGCGTGCCGGGCAGCGGTCCACGAGACGGTGGAAGGCGCTGGCGGCGATATGGTGGGCCTCGTCGAGGACGAGAAGGCCGAAGCCATGGAGGAAGGCGTCGAGCTTCGCCTCCTCCCACCGGGCCAGGGACTGGACGACGGCCACGGTGATGGGCCGCACCTCTTCCTCGCCCGCGCCCACGAGGCCCGCCTCCATGCCCAGGCGCTCGCGGACGTGCTCTCGCCACTGCTCCGCCAAGTCCAGGGTGTGGACGAGGATGAGTGTCGGCGTGCGGAGCCGAGAGATTGCGCCGACTGCGAGGACGCTCTTCCCTGCCCCGCATGGCAGCACCGCCAGCCCCTGGGTGGCCTTCGCCAGGCGCTCCACGGCCTCGGCCTGATAGTCGCGCAGAGGCACCACCGGCAGCTTCGCCAGGCGCTTGGGCGGCAGCACCCGCGCGTCCTCGAAGGAGAGCGTCAGGCCGGCCTCGTCCGCGGCCCGGCGCAGCAGGTGAATGGCCCCGCGCGGAAGCACCAGCTCCCGCTCCTGCTGGCGGAAGAAGTACAGCGTCTCGGGCTCCGCTCCCGGGCGCTTGCGCAGCCGCACCAGCTTCAAATACGCGGGGTTTGGAAGGGAGAGTGCCCGGCAGAGGGCCTCCCCCATCTTCGGCGGCACGTCGCCCGCCGCGAGCCGCAGTCCGGCATCCACGCGCACGCGCAGCGTCCTCATGCCGGTGGCCGTGCCCGCGTTGCGCGCAGGCGCTGACGGCGCGGCGCCCACGCTGGAGTCCTGGGCGCGAGAGACAACACGTCCCCCGTCCCCGCGCATTTCGGAGAAGTCTTCCACCATTCTTGTCGTCCTCAGTGAGGCGCGTCGGGGGCACGCAACGGGCCCCCTTCGCGCATGGCTACGGCAACCGACTTCAGCGGGGCGGGCTCACGGCCCGAAGGGGTCCACGTCCGCGGGACTCTCCGCGGAGTATTCCGTGACGAGGGCATCGACGAAGGCGCGCGCCAGCTCTCCCTTCGACGCCGGCAAGTCACGAATGCGCTGCACGCCGAACTTCTGGAGGAAGCGGTCCACGGCCTCGCGCGGCAGCCCCTTCAGAGCCATCGCCATGGCCTGCGCGAGCTTCACGTCGACAGGCTCGCCCGCCTTCGTACTGGGAGCGCCCGTGGGCGACGTGCCGCTCGCCGCAGCCAGCTCCTCGGCCGCGTACAACTTCGGCAAGTCATGCAGGCGCAGCTCCTGAAAGGCCGCCGTCTCTTCCGGAGTGAGCTGCCGGTCCGGGAGGATGGAGTACGTCGTCTTCGGGTCCTTGGCCGCCCCTCTGCGCTTCACCTCGAAGGCCCACTTCTCCATCCCGTACTTCGCGCGCAGCTCCATCAGCGTGTTGAAGAAGGTGACGGCCTGCTCCAGCACCTTCACCTCCCTCGTGCCGTAGACGGCCGCGTTGAGGGCCACACGCAGCGAGGGCTTGTGGCCCTGGGCCTTCAGCTTCTCGTCGAAGGGGACGAACTTGTTGTCGAGGAAGACCACCTCGCGCGGGTGCGGCTCCCCGAGGAAGACGACGACGGTGGTGTCCCCGTCATTCGCCAGCTTCAGCCAGGCGCCGCCCTGCTGCTCGTGCTGCTTCGCCATTGCTGCCGTCTGCTCCCACATGTTGGCCATGGTCCTTCACTCCTCCTTCTGGCAGTGCGTGGTGGAGGCGTAGCGCTCGCGCCGGTACACCGAGAACAACTCGGTGCCGTCCGCAGTGCAGCCCGCCGGTTCGATGTTGAAGTCCGCCGTGCTGTCGACGACGTGCTCGAGTTCCCAGCGGCGGAAGAGGCCCGGCATGCGGACGTAGTCGTTGGCCTGTGCGTCGGCGCACTCGCAGCAGAGGCACGCGGCGCGCCCCGCCGCTTCCGGCCCTGCGTCGCCCCGGCTCACCACCCGGAGGCGGTGCCCGTCGATGCGAGCGGAGAAGCGCACGTATGTTTCATCGTGCTCGAAGTTGTTTCGCGCGGCTGTCTTCATTCAGTCCTTCCTGATTGCAGGCAATACAGGGGCGTTGCCGTCCGCTGGGGGCGGACAGGGTGTGTCGAAGCAGGATTGGATTGGGGCGCGGGTGGCCCCGTTACTCCCCCAAAGTCAGGCGGCGCGCGAAGGGGACATACGATTCGCGCATCCCGTCAGCCGCTCCCTCCCGGTGCCCTCTCGGTTGTTTCAGAATCCACAAACTCTAAAAAGCACCCCCACCCGCCGTTTCGGGACAAGAAATCTTTTTCGGGGATTTTATTCTTCATTTTCCGCAGCCGAGTCAGGGCCCGCCGGACGCGCTTGCGCGCCGTTTCGGGCGACACCCCAAGGCTCGCTGCCACCTCGACAGCGTCCTCTTCGCGAAGGACGAGGGACACCACCAGGTCAGTGTCCTCCCCCGTCAGCGGGAGGAGCCACGCGCGCAGCTCCTCCACCTCGGCGTTGAAGGAGCGGGCTCGCGAGACGAAGGGAGTGAGCCACGGCACCGAGGGCTCCCAGCCATCCACGTCTGCCAGCGACTCAAGGCGCGCGCGACGGCGTTGCTCCACCAGCTCCTTGTGCCACGCCTTGAGGACGTCGCGCTCCGTCCCGCGCACGAGTGTCCCCGCCACGCGTTGGACGCCTGACAAGTTGACGCGTGCCACGAGGCCCATGAAGGACGCGGCCACCGAGGACACCACCTCCGCGGGTGGGTGCTCCATTCGCCTGAGACACCGGCGATACACGCTGTCCAACCCGGGCCACAGGCCCAGCCACAACAACGCTACGAAGAAGCTGGCAGCGGCCCCCGTCTGAACCAGGACGACGAGCCCCGCGAGCAAGCCATCCTTGACGTGAGACTCACCTTCACGCCCGGTGAGAAATGAAACAAGGGCCTCCGGCTGCTCGAAGTCGGCGAGCGCCTCCCAGTTGCGTCGCACCAGGCGATAGGCGCGCTGAGCCTCGGCCGTCCGGAGGGCCACGCCAAGCTCTTGGTGGAGAGCATCCCAGCTACGACTCACAGGTGCATGCCGTCCCGGCCCTGCGCTCGGCGCGCGGGAGGTGCCGGGTGAGTGGGGAGACAAGGCCGAGCCCCGTTGAGGGAATGGCGCCAGTGCCTCCGAGGTGTCCCTGCCTTCCACGGGGAACCTCGTGGCTGCGGCGCGTCAGGTAAAGGAAGAGAAGGGCGCTACACGCACCCGAGCCCCCTAGGGGCCTCGCTACGGCAACAGGAGAGCGGCGTGCCCAACGAGGTCTCGACGCGGCTCCCACGGCGCAGGCCACGCCCATGCTGAACGGCGCGCCGGCCCGTCGGCGCCACCAGCGGGAGCGCGCCACTCGCAACAGTTCTGCACACCCTGCTGAGTTCGGAATTCACGCGGCCCCCGCACACCCAAGGACGACACCGGGCTGAAACATGTCTCAAGCGATACGCACGGCACGATGCAACCTGGGCGTGACGGAGGCGTGACGGCGCGAAGAAAAACGCGCACCCAGGCCCCCCATACCGCCAGCACCCCTCCGCGATTCATGGCGATACTTGTTTTACATGTCTCAAGCCCCTCCGAAATCCCAATACCTAGACAGCCACGCATTCAACGGCACTCTCGCCACACTCAACTTTTTCAGCGAGAACATCCAAGCCGGCTAATGTGACATCGGGGACACGGCGGCGCGCATCTGCGAGTTTCATGCCCGCACGTCGCCACTCGGGCCCCGTCCGCGCGGGAGGATTTGGACCGTCCACGCACTCGGACACGCGCCGAGTGAAACATCTTCTCCCTCTGTATCACCGCTATTGCTTCACGGGAGCGCTGGCTGCTGGCGGGACCTGCGCCCCTCACGCTGAGGAGCGACAGCCTCTGACAGGGCACGGGTGGCGCGGAAGGCGTCAGCGCCAACTCCGGCAGCTCCCGCCCCCCTTCATGCGCGTGGAGGCCGTTTCCGGCCATCCTGCGGCCATCCACAGGCCTTGGCCCTGCCGCGTCCACCCACGACACGTGACCGCTTTGCGTGCGTCTTCACACCCCGCCGCAGCACCTTTCACTCAATGTCTCAAGGGTGGCAGAGGTGGCAGGTGGGTGGCAGTACCATCTGCCACCTTTTTCTTCTTTCAATTCAATAACTTATCTCTTGGTGGCAGTGGTGGCAGTCTTTTTTCAGGTACCCCTACGTAGCGGGCGCGCACATATTTGAATGGCACTATTCAATAGGGAAACCGAAGTCTCACCTCCCCTAGGTAGCATTACCCAAAAAAACACTGCCACCATTGCCACCACTGCCACTCCGTTGATTTCACTGGGGAATTTCGTGGCAGTCTTTCAAAAAGCGCCTGCCACCGGCTGCCACCCCCCTCGGGCCTGCGTCTCAAGGGTGGCAGTGGTGGCAGGAGGGTGGCAGTACCATCTGCCACCTTTTTCTTCTTTTATTTCAATAACTTATCTCTTGGTGGCAGTGGTGGCAGTCTTTTTTCAGGTACCCCTACGTAGCGGGCGCGCGCATATTTGAATGGCACTATTCAATAGGGAAACCGAAGTCTCACTCTCCCTAGGGTGCATTACCCCAAAAAACACTGCCACCATTGCCACCACTGCCACTCCGCTGATTTCACTGGGGAATTTCGTGGCAGTCTTTCAAAAAGCGCCTGCCACCGGCTGCCACCTTTCTGCCACCCGGTGACGGCATGTCCCCGAAATCGCGCCGGAGGCCTTTGCTCTGCCTTATGGCCGCATGTCATTCGCCCCGGAAATCAAAAATAAAATCGGGCGAAATGATTTCCTGTCCGGAATCGAAGGGAGGGGGTGCTTTTAGGAGGTATCGGCAAACACGCGCCGCCGACATCCGCGCATGGCCCTTACACACCACCTCCAGCCCACTCCCGCCCAACAGCGTCCGCCTGGCGTGACGTGCGAAGCCTATGTCCGCGGCGAGGGCAAGCACTGCCTGCACTACCGGCCTGGCGGTGGCTGCACCCTGCCCAGCGTGGGCACCTGCACCGAGTGGCTGAAGGTGAATGGGCGGGCCGCCACCCGTCGTGACGTGGTCGCGCCGCATGTCCCCGCGCCGGCCCAGTCCACCGGAAAGCCCACCCCGACCCCTGTGGATCTCTTCGGCCATCCGCTGACCGAGGCTGGCTCGAAGAAGAACGCCCCAGCCCCCGCCTCCAAGCCCGCGCCTCCAGTTCCGTCTCCCGGTGTGAAGGAGCTGGATGCGGAGGTCCTGCGCGGCCTCACCGACGAGGACATCGCCAGCTTCAAGTCCCTCAACGCCGAGGTGTGCTTCCGCTCCGAGACCTACGGAGAGGTGTGGCTCGTCCCGGCCTACACCGGCCAGGCCCGGAAGGAGCTCACCCCGGAGCATGCCGCCACCCTGGTGCGCGTCCTGTCTGCCTTCCCGGGCTCGCGCGTCATGTCCTTCGAGAAACGGCAAGCCTCCGCGGATGAGGTGTCGCCATGAGCGTGGCCCGAGCCAGTGAAACACACGCAGGTGGCCGCGCTGCCTGTCCCCTTCGACTTGATGTGTCTCTCGAAAAGAGCGTGATGACTGACTCGCGACACGCCACTGCACCGGCCCGGAGGCCCACGTCATGAGCGCACTGCGAAACGAGCATTTGTCATACAGCCGGCTGAGCCGCTTCGAGGCCTGCCCGTTGTCGTACCGGCTCCACTACCTCGACAAACACACCGCAGAGCCCGGTGTGCCGTTGAGCTTCGGGAAGGCGTTGCACGCCGTCCTCGAACGGCTCCTCCAGGAAGCCATCGACACCGAGTGCGCGGGCCCGCTCTCCGAGGCACGCGCCCTCCAGCTCTACCGTGAAGAGTGGGCCGCCTCGGGGCTCTCCGGCCTGGACCTCTTCCAGCAGGGCCTCGGTATCCTCCAGGACTTCGTCCGACAGCAGGGCCGCGTGGACTCCCGCGACATCCTCGCCGTGGAGAAGGAGTTCCGCCTGCCGGTGGGCCCCTTCACCGTCCTGGGCTTCATCGACCGCGTCGACTGGGTGGACGAGGAGACCATCGCCGTCATCGACTACAAGTCCAACCACCAGCTCTTCACCCGCGAGGAGCTGGACTCCAGCCTCCAGCTCAGCCTCTACGCCCTCGCCGCGCGCCGCATGTGGCCCTGGGCGAAGAAGGTGCGCCTCTCCATGTGGATGCTGCGTCACGGCGTGCGGCAGGAGACGACGCGCACCGAGGAGCAGTTGGACGCGGCCCTCGCCTACGTTGAGACGCTGGGCCAGCAGATGGAGACGGCGGAGTCCTTCGCCGCCCGCCTCAACCCCAACTGCGTGTACTGCGACCACCGGCGAAACTGCCCCGCCTACGCCCAGGCGCTGGAGGGACAGCGTGACGTTGTCTGCGAGGACACGTCCGACTTGGAGTCCGTCGCCCGCGAGCGCCAGGAAGTCGCCCACCTCGCGAAGATTCTCGGCGCGCGCAAGGCGGAGCTGGAGGGCGTCCTCCGCGCGCACCTCGCCGAGCAGGACGAACTCGTCCTCGCCGGCACGCGCTACCGCATGTTCAACACCACGAGCCTCGACTACCCGCTGGAGCCCACCGTCGCGGTGCTGGCCCGCGCCACCGGCCTCCCCCGTGAGGAACTGCTGCAGCGCCTCGCCAGCGTCGAGAAGAAGGCCCTCGACGCGGTGCTGAAGGACGCGGGCAAGCGCCTGGGCACCGCCCGCGTCGCGCTGCTGAAGGCCGAGCTGGACTCCCTCGCCGCCAAACACCACTCGCCCAGGTTCTGGGCCAAGGAGGTCGCATAGTGCTGCCCGCTCACCCTGATTCCGACACCACCCCTGTTTCGCCCCTCCCTTCGCTGCTCTTCCCCAGCCTCCCGCCGCACCTGCGGACGCTCTGCTTCATCGACCTGGAGACGACGGGCTTGGACGCCTCCCGGCACGAGGTGCTGGAGGTGGCCATCCTCCGCGTCGACGCGCGCAGCCTCAAGGTGCTGGCGGAGTACGAGGCCCGCGTGAAGCCCACCCGGCTGGCCGACGCGCACCCCGAAGCCCTGGCCGTGTGCGGCTACTCCGACGAGGAGTGGCGGGACGCCCTGTCCCTGCAGGAAGTCTTGGCCACCGTGACGCCGCTCTTGGCGGGCACCCTCGTGGCCGGCCACAACACCAGCTTCGACTGGGGCTTCCTCGTCGAGGGCTACCGCCGCACCGCGCTGACGCTGCCCTCCGTCGACTACCACCGCCTCGACACCGCCAGCCTCGCGTGGCCCCTCCTGGCCACCGGCGAGGTGGAGTCCCTCTCCCTCAACGCCCTGGCCAAGCGCTTCGGCCTCCACCGGCCGTCGCCTCACCGCGCCATGGCGGACGTGCGCTGCACCCTGGAGGTGGCCCGCTGCCTCGCCGTGCGCATGGCCCGAGGCGGGCACATGGAGCGGCTGCTGGAGGAGTCGGGAGGTGTCTCGTGAGTGGCGCTTCCTCTCGTCGCAAGGGCGCAGATTGGGAACGCGCCCTCGTCCATCGCTTCCGCGAGGCCATGCCGGAAGCCCTCATCCGCCGAGGCCTCCAGTACCGCACCGGGCAGGAGATGTCCGACGTCGAGGTGCCGTGCTTCTGGGTCGAGGCCAAGGCCCACCAGCGCACCAACGTCCGCGAGGCCATGCGACAGGCGGTGGAGACGTGCCCGCCGGGCCGGTGGCCGCTGGCCGTGTGCAAGGACGACGGGCAGACGCCCCTCGTCACCATGCAGTTGGACGACTTCCTCGAGCTGGTGCGCGAGTGGTGGGAGGCCCGTCCTCGGTGAGTGACTTCTTCGGCCACCTCCTGGGCCTGCTGCGTGTGGAGGCGCTCTCCCCTCGGCACCACGCCGTCTTCGCGGCTGCGCGCACGCGGCGGCCCGCCTTCGCGCGCCATGCCACGCTCGAATCCGTGCTGGCCGCCTTGGCTGACGCGCGCGAGGAGACGTACCCGGAGCGGGAAGCCCTCACCCGGGCCCTGGTGGCCGAAATGCAGGCCTCCTCCAGCCCCGCGTGGACGGCGGGCCTCGCCGCCGCCTACGCCCCCATGTTGCGGCGCCTGCGCCGCCGCCTCCTCGGCAGCGCGGTGCCCCGGGAGGACCTGGACCAGCTCGTTCTCGCCACCTTCCTCTCCGTCGCGCGCGCCTTCCCTCTCTCCCGCTGGGGTGACTGGACGGCCGTCCGCCTGCGCCAGCAGACGGCGCGCGAGGTGTTCCGGCACCTCCGTAAGGAGCGCGCGGAACAGCACGAGACGTACACGCAGGCGCAGCTCGCCGAGTGGCTGCCGGACACCCGTCATGCCACGCCGGTGGAGAGCCCCAGGAGGCCCAGCGTCCGCCGCAGTTTCGTGAAGCGCGACGCCGTGCTGGTGCACTTGGCCCGGGGCACCCTGCCTCACAGCGACGTCGAGGTCCTCATGGCCACCGTCGTCCGGCGAGAGAAGCTGCGCACCTACGTCAGCCGCCTCGTCGAAGGCGACGCCGCCGAGGCCGAGAGGACGTACCAGCGGTTGAAGCGCCAGCGCACGAGGCTGATGCAACGGCTGCGCACCCAGGTCGTCGATGCGGTGGCCCAGCCCTCCAACGGCTGCTGAGGGAAGGTATGGCCCAGAAGAAGCCCCTCAAGAAGCTGGGGCGCCCCACCAAGGCCGAAGGCCCCCGGCTGCCTCACGACGAGGTGGACCGGCTCCTCGTGGAAGGCGAAGAGGTGCCCACCACGCGGGGCCGTGTGAAGCGGCGCTTCCCCTCTCTCCGCGAGTTGGCCGAGCGCTTCGGCGTCGCCCACAGCGCCGTCGCCAAGTACGCCCAGCACCACGACTGCCTCGGCCGCCGCAAGCGCCTCCTCGCGGGCGAGCCGCCGGACGAGACGCCCGCGCTGGACGAGACGCCCACGCCGGACGAAGCGCCTCCTCCTCCGAAGCGCAAGACGGGCCGCCCCCGCAAGTCCGAGGAGCCCGCGCTACCGCGACAGGAGCTGGACCGCGCCCTCGTCTTCGGCGACGTGAAGACGCTTCCCGACGGCTCCACCATGACGTCCTACGCCTCGTACCGCGAGCTGGCGGAGCGCTTCGGTGTCGCCACCTCGCTCGTCGCCAACTACGCGAAGGAGCACAACTGCCTGCGCCGCCGCGAGGAGGCCAAGACGCGCATCGCCACCAAGGCGGATGCGAAGCTCATCGAGCTGCGCGCCACCGCCATCGCCGTCTCCAAGGACGACGCCCTGAAGATGATTGACGGCTACCTCCTCGGCTTCGAGGAGGCCCTGTCTGAGGGCCGCGTGCGCGTCGACAACCCCACCGACTTCAACACCATGGTGCGCTTGAAGGAGTTCGTCCAAGGCGGCGCCGACTCCCGCCAGGAGCTGCACGCCAGCTTCTCGCTGGAGGGCCTCCAGGCCCGACACGCCCAGGCCCTGCGAGCTGCGCGCGAGACGACGCCCGCCGTGCGCGGCGAGGTGGACGCGGAGGTGACGGCGAGTGACGACGAGGACCTCGACACGGCCTCCTCGGAAAGCCCCAAGGACGACGCCCTCGTGGATCCACCGACGCACGTCGCGGCCCCCGCTGACCCCGACTGAAAGTGCCCACCGGGAAGTGAACGCGGGCACTTTCGCGTTCAGTTTCGCCGTTCACTTTCGCCGCGCTAGGCCTGGCCTGGTCACTTTCCCCCGGGAGCTCCACCTGGCGCGCAGAAGCACACGCCTGGCGCCACGGCCTTCGTAGATTCGCGAGGTTAGCGCGGACAGCCACCAGGTCCATGAGCGCCGCGGTAGGAGTTTGAGCCTGAACTCGCGCCCGGAAGCACACTCCGTCCAGCGGGCCGGACGCCAGCGCGCCGTTCACTTCCCCGGCCCGGGACGCCCTGCTTCGCTGCGCCCCGCTGGCCGCCACGTGGCCCACCTGGCGCGAGCCCCCGGTCAGCCCCGCGCGCCAACGCCTCCGCCGCGTGGCGCCCCGTTCGTGCCCGCGTGTCCCCGCGCGCTTCGCGTCGCAGGCCTTTGTCTTCCTCGTGAGCCCCACGAGCCCCCGAGCTGCCCTCGAAGCACCGGCCCTCCGCCCCGCGCGCACCTGGGCGCGCGTGCCGTTACCAGGGCCGAGCCGAATGGCCGAAAATGCGTAAAGGCGGCCATTCGGCGTCACTGCCCCCACGCTGTTTCGCGCGCTTACGAGACCTCCTTGCGGGCTGAAGCGCCGAGGCCAATGGCCGCTTTCCGCAGGTTGCCGCCACCTGCCGCCCGTCGCGCGGCCCAGCTCCTCCGGAATCACCTTCACCGCCTGCCCAGGCCGGGCGCAACCATGCCTACCGATGACGCCAGCACGCCTACCCCGCCTACCCCTGACGCCAGGGTGGGGGGTGGTGCGTTTTTTCGTGCGGGATGCGCCGCCCGGGCGTGTACCTGGGGCCCTTTTCGAGAGACTCAGGTTCGAAAAAGTGAACACCCCGCGACTGATCATTTCAGCCCGGTAAGTGAACGCCTCGCGCTGTTCACTTTCACCGGCTGCGGCTGGGGTGGCCGGCGCGAGCGTTGCGCACGTCCGCCCCTCACCGCCTCCGCGCGGCACCCCGGCCCAACCAGGGGCTCTCGCGGGCGCTCAGCGCGGAGGCGGCATTCCCCCTCAGCAGGGCAAGTCCTGCGTCACTCGCACCAGCTCGTCGTCCGAGGGGTGCGTGTAGATGACCGTGGAGTCGATGCTGCGCTGGCGCGCGAAGCGCTGGGTGAGGCGGATGTCCTTCGTTCGCCGGTACACCCCGGTGCACGCGGTGTGGCGCACGGCATGGAAGTTGAGGTGCCGCTCCAGGCCCGCGCGCTGCTGCCACACCGCGAAGCCGTGGCGCACCTGCCGCGTGGACAGGCGCAGGCCCTTGCGGCTCAGGAAGAGCGGCGCTTGGGGACCCACGTCGTGCCCCAGCGCGCGCTTGAGTCGCAGCAGCTTCTCCAGCTTCGCGCGCACCGTGTCCGAGAGGACGACTTCCTGGGGGCCAGGGTGCCGACGACAACCCTTGAAGACGCGCAGCGGCACGTGCCGACGTGCGCGGCTCCGCGCGTCGAAGATGTCCCCAACGTTGAGGGCGACCAACTCGTGCTCGCGCAATCCCGAGGCCAGCGCGAGGCTGTAGAGGCAGTGGTCCCGGAACCCATCCCGGTGCAACCCCGTGGTGCGCAAGAGCAGCGCCACCTCCTTCTCCGTGAGGGTGCGGGGTGCGCGGGCGACAGCAGCATAGGCAGACATGGCGACTCCGTCGTGATGAGGACGCGGCCATGCACGCTCTGTCGCCCCGACAAGACAAGTCATTAGCCGCACGACCCATTGAATCCACCGCCGGGGCCACAAGCGGTCCTGGCCTCCCCCACCCTCAGCAAGAAGGAATCCCTGTGAATCAGCTTGTCGCGTTCACCTTCGAGTCGCACCACGTCCGCGTCGTCATGGACGAGCAAGGTGAGCCATGGTTCATCGCCGCCGACGTCTGCGCGGCGCTCACCATCAACACCGAGCAGACACGTCGCCTCGGAGGCGACGAAAAGGGTCTGCGTGCTGTGCAGACCCCTGGAGGCCCGCAGGAGATGACGGTCGTCAATGAGCCCGGCCTCTACGTGCTCACCTTCACGAGTCGCAAGCCCGAGGCTCGGCGCTTCAAGCACTGGGTGACCCACGAGGTGTTGCCCACCCTCCGCAAGACTGGCAGCTACACGGCGCCAGGCACTCCATCACCGCACCCGCTCCCTGCGCTGCCCCCGCCGCTCCAAGTCCAGGTGCTGGCCCACCTGGAAGTGGCCAGGACACTCGCCTCCTTCGTTCCCGGGCTCAAGCCGGAGCTGGCAGCGGCCTGCGCGCTCGATGCCATCCATCAAGACACGGGCCTGACGATGGAGCCTCACCGAAAGGGGCTGCCGGCCGCCGCCGCGCCACCCGCGCGGCTCAACGCCACGCAGCTCGGCCAGAAGCTGGGGCTGTCCGCCCGGAAGATGAACCTCCGCCTGGAGGCATGCGGACTCCAGCGGCGCAACGAGCGCGAAGAGTGGGAGCTGACGGACGCGGGCCGGGACTACGCCGAGGCCGTCCCCTTCAGCCGCAACGGCCATGCCGCCTACCAGCTCCTCTGGCGCCCCGAGGTGCTCGGCGTCCTCGAGGATGCCGCTCGCTCCTCGTCGATGAGCCTCGGCCTCGGCTGAAGGAGGACACCGTGACACTCGGCATCGTCAAACGCACCGAGGATGACCTCACCCAGTGGCTCGCCACCGAGTCTGGATTCATTTCCGGGCTGTGCCAGTACGACAACGAGCCAGTGGTGCTGGAGCCGTACCAGCAGTCTTTCCTCGGCAACCGCTCCCGATTCAGGTGGGTGGCGAAGAGCCGCCAGGTGGGCTTCTCCTTCTTGTTCGCGCTCGAGGCCCTGGCGCGGTGCCACCTGCGCGACGGCCACACGTCAGTGTTCGTCTCGTACAACTTGAGTGACGCCGTCGAGAAGGTGCTCATCGCCCGACAGGTGTACGAGGAGCTGCCGCTCGCATTCAAAAAGAAGCTCGTGACGGATGCGAAGACGGAGCTGGCCTTCGAGTCGAACTCCCGAGGCCGACGCCTCTCGCGCATCATCTCCGTTCCCGCCAAGCCTCCGCGCGGGAAGCGCGGCGATGTGTACCTGGACGAGCTGGCGCACCTGGTCAGCGACCGCGAAGTCTACACTGGCAGCACCGCGCTCATCCTGCGCTCGCATGGACAGCTCACAGGGGGTAGCACCCCGCTCGGCCGGCGCGGCATCTTCTGGGAGATAGACACCCAGGAGCTGCGCAAGTACCCGCACCACACCCGCCAAATGGTGCCCTGGTGGCTGTGCCGCTTCTTCTCCCTCGACGTGCGGCGCGCCGCAGTGGAGGCCCCTCTCATGTCCACCGAGGAGCGCGTCGCGCGTTTCGGTCGCCCCGTCCTTGTCGAGCAGTTCGACTCCTTGCCCCAGGAGGACTTCCAGCAGGAGTTTGAATGTCTTTTACGTCGACGAGTCGTACTCCTTCCTCCCCTACGAGCTCATCCTCCCGTGCACCACCGACGAGTTGCCGCTGGCCCAGGACGCCTCCGACGTGCCCGTGCCCCAGGGGCGCCTGGTCGCGGGCTTCGACGTGGGCCGCACCCGAGACCGCTCGGAGCTGGCCGTCTTCGAGGAGATGGCGGGCCGCTTCACGTGCCGCATGATGAAGAGCTTCGAGGGTGTCCCCTTCGCTGAGCAGGAGGCCCACCTCCGCAGGCTTCTCTCCGTCCTGCCCGTGGCGCGCCTGTCCGTCGACCGGAGTGGCATCGGCATGAACCTCGCGGAGAACCTCGCTCGGGACTTCCCCCAGGTGGTGGCGGAGAACTTCACGAACGAGTCCAAGGAGCGCTGGGCGACCGATTTCAAGATTCTGCTCCAGCGAAGGGACGTCACCCTGCCGCGAGCGCGTGAGCTTGTCGGGCAGATTCACTCCATCAAGCGCCGCGTGCTGCCCTCGGGGAAGGTGTCCTTCGACGCCGAGCGCACCAGCCGCGGGCACGCGGACAAGTTCTGGGCCGTGGTCCTGGCCTGCCAGCGCGAACGGGGGCCGGAGCGACGAGGTAGCGGGGAGATCGGCGTGCGCGTGCTTGGCTGAGCACGTCCGCCTCCCCCGCTGTCCAGCGTCGCGCGACGCAGCTCCGGGCTCTTGAGCCGGTCTAGCGCCGGGCCCAGCAAATCCGGACCCTAGTCATGTTCCCTCGCCATGGTCGCCGCAGGCATCAACCTCGTGCCTGCCTCTTCCGCGCCGAGCCTTAGATGTTCCGCGGCCCTCGGACGCAAAGGGCCGCGAACAGCCCCATGGAGCAAGCCTCGACCGGCATGGCGCTGGGAGGCGTCCGCTCCCGAGGGACGAACCATGAAGAAGGACAACCTGGATACCAGCGAGAGGCACCACAAGCTCCTCCTCGTCGCAGGCCTGATTCTCCAACTGCTGCAGCTCCTGCTCGCCTACGCCGCCTTCCGCGCCCAGTCCTAGTCCGACCGGACCGGAACGGTCCACGGTGGGCAGCCCATGTTGGGCTGCCACCCCCTGGACCTCGACGCGGCATCCGTCCACGTCGCTGCCACCCCCTGGACCTCGACGCGGCATCCGTCCACGTCGCTGCGCACCTCGCTCGGCAGTCTCGTAGGCAGGGGAGCGGGTAGCACCAACATCCAAGGGCTCAGCGCCCCGCTACCGTTCGCGCCTTCACCTTCAGGTACGCTTGGCGCCGGAAGGGGTACGTCGAGCAGATGCGGCGCCATGTCCACACCTCGCTCCGCGTCCACCACTGCGCAGGCGCCTGGAGTCCGACGTCCCGCAGGTTGCCGAAGCCACGGTAGCCGACACCGTCGAGCCCAAAGCCAGCGTTGGACTCCAGCACCAGCACCTTGTCCGTCCCCGCGTGGAAGTCCACGGCGAGGAAGGTGTGCCCCGAGCCCCACTGGCTGCGCCACCCCTGGATGAGTGTCCAGGGGTGGGGAGGCACGTCCGCAGACGGCGCCAGCAGGGCCATGCCGGACTCGACGGCTGCCGTCACCGGGGAGAAGTAGTCCTGGGTGGAGGCGATCATCATCTGCCGGTGGCGGCGCATGTCCCACGAGAAGGCTGCGCCGTGCACCTCGGAGAAAGCCTTCACCAGCAGGGCCTCGACGAAGGTGCAGCAGTTGTTCAGCCGGGGCGGCGCGAGTTGGACACGAACGCCCGGCAGCGCCCACGGGTAGTACGCCCGGCTCACGTCGTACCTGTAGTCGAGGAACGCCCCCAGGAGCGTGGTGAGCCGCTCCTCCAAGACGGCTAGTGGCTCGTTGTCCAACAACAGCCGGGCCATGGCAGGCGCGCGCTCATGGGAGACGAGCGTCGCGTAGCGCTGGGTGCGCCAGCGCGTGCACACCCAGGTGTCGAGCCCGCGCAACTGCGGCACCAGCAACCGGACGTAGTCGGTGTCGGGCGTGGGGTGGCGAGCCTTCTCCTCGAGCACGAGGTAGTCGCCCGCTTCGACGTAGCCTTCGGGCTGCGTGCTCGTGTCCGGCAGCGCGAAGCCGCGCAGGCGCGCGGGCAGTTTCGCGACACGGTAGGTGTCCATGGTGTCTCCTCCACGTTGAAGAGGGGTTCCAACGTGTTCGCCATGGACGAAGAGACAGAGCCGGTCCTGCCATGAGGAGCGGGGTTCGTGCGGCCCACTCTTCGCGCGGGTGCAGCGCGCGTCAGGGCACCCAGTCCGCGTCGGGCGCGTCGTCATCGTCCGCGCGCCACGCGCCACAGTGGATGCAGAACACCCATCCCTCGTAGCCGGCCTGGGCAGCAGGGTGCTCGGGGTACTCCTCGGCCGTCACGAGGTAGCCATTCGGATGATGCGTCCCGTCCTCACGCTCCGGGCACCCGCATGGGCACGTCGTCACGTCGGCCGTCGTGGCGGCAACGTCACCGGCGGGCGCGATGCCGCGCGCGTCCTCTTCTCGCATCAAACACTCCGGGTTTGAATTCATCAGCAGCCCTCCCAATCGTCTCTGTGACACTCGGCAGCGCAGGTGCCTTCACGCATGCGCTTCGGCTCGCGCGCGGGCTCCCGCGTCAGCCGCAGGTGTCGCCAATAGCGCTCTGTCCTCCGACGAAGGCAACTCATTGATGCGCGGGCCTTGAGCGAAAAAGCGCGCGCCCGATGTCCCCGAAATTGGGCCCGAGGCCTTTGTCCTCGTTGGAGGTGAGGCGCGCGGCTCCCAACGCCCTCTCAACGTCGAGGGCGCCCCTCCCACCGCGCGCCTTGCCTCCACTTGGTCCGGGAGGCCCGTGTGCAGAGCGTCGTCAGAGTCTTCGTCCTCGCCTCCCCCTCGGGCGCGCCACACCCCGGGCCGGAGTTCACCGTCGAGGCCTCCACCCACGACGGACTGCTGGAGGCAGTCCACGCCGAGTTGGCGGCACGCGGCCAGCGCGTGCGCGCCGTCTCTCACACCCCCACGGGCCTCCTGGCTTACGCGGAGGACCGTCCGTGACAGTGCCTGCGGAAGTCCACCAGGCCGAGGAGCGCCTCCAGTCCATCCTGAAGGCGGTGGTGGTGGGCGCCCGCGTCGACGAGCCAGCCAGCCGCCCCGGTGGCGAGGACGCCTTGGCCTTCAGCGAGGCCGGCGCCCTCCAACCCCCGTATGAGCCGGAGGCCCTCTGCCTCCTCGTCGAGCACTCCAACTCGTTGAGGCAGAACGTCGACGCGTACGCGACGAACATCGACGGCTTCGGGTACCGCTTCGAGCCCGCCATCGACTTCGACGCCGACGGCGCCCGGGAGAAGGTGGCCGACGCCATGGCCCTGGAGCGCCTGGCTGCGCGTGACGCGGGCACGCTGCCCTCGGGGACGCCCCCGCTTCCCACGGACGAGGAAGTCACCGCCCATGCCGAGGCAGTGCGTCAGCAGGCCCGGGTGGAGAAAGCCCGCCTGGAGTCCTTCTTCGACTTCTGTTGCTTCGACGGCAGCTTCGTCGAGTTGCGTCGCCGCACCCGCCATGACTTGGAGGTGACGGGCAACGCCTACTGGGAGGTGCTGCGCGACGGCAAGGGCGACATCGCCCGCTTCGTCTACGTGCCCTCGTACACGGTGCGGCTCCTCCCTCTCGACAAGGAGGCCGTCGAGGTGCGCGAGCGCGTCCGCATCTCCGCCGTCAGCTTCGACACGGTGAGCACCCGTCGGCGCCTGCGCCGCTACATTCAGGTGCAGGGCAGCGAGCGGGTGTACTTCAAGTCCTTCGGGGATACGCGCGTCATCTCCCGCCTCACCGGCCGCGCCTTCGCGGATGTCACCGCCCTCAAGGCCGCGGACGCCTCCGACGGTCCCGCCACGGAACTCATCCACTTCGCCATCCACTCGCCGCGCTCGCCCTACGGCATTCCGCGCTGGGTCGGAACCCTGCTGTCCGTCCTCGGCTCCCGGCAAATGGAGGAGGTCAACTACCTCTACTTCAACAACAAGTCCGTCCCGCCCCTGGCCCTCCTTGTTTCCGGAGGGCGGCTCTCCGACGCGACGGTGCCGCGCATCGAGCGCTTCATCGAGGAGAACCTCAAGGGCAAGGCCAACTTCCACAAGATTCTCATCCTCGAGGCGGACGGCGCCGGCACCGGCGACGGAGGCCGCGCGAAGATTGAGCTGCGGCCCCTGACGGACGCCCAGCAGCAGGACGCCCTCTTTCAACAGTACGACCAGCGCAACATCGACAAGGTGGGCAGCTCCTTCCGCCTGCCGCCGCTGCTGCGCGGCGACGGACGGGACTTCAATCGCTCGGTGGCGGAGGCGCAGTTGCGCTTCGCTGAGGACCAGGTGTTCCAACCTGAGCGCGACGAGTTCGACTTCCTCCTCAATCGCAAGGTGCTCGCGGACATGGGCGTGCGCTTCTGGCGCTTCCGCAGCCAGACGACGGCCACCCGAGACCCCGAGCGCATGACGGAGATGGTGGAGCGCCTGGTTCGCGTGGGCGTGCTGACACCCGAGGAGGGCCGCCAGTTGGCCGGCGACATCTTCCACCGCGAGTTCCGCAAGATTGCGGATGACTGGGTCCGACGCCCCCTCACACTCACTTTGGCGGGCATCCAAACCCAAGGTGTCGCTCGGGAAAATGTAGCGGACGACTCAGGCGCCCGCGCCGAGCAGCAGCTTGGGCTGCTGAAGGATGCGCGCTTCCTCGTCTCGCTCCGAGAGGAGCTTGTTGCCGAGGAAGACCGCC
>NZ_JABXEM010000214.1:0-20880 GCF_013372595.1 Myxococcus sp. AM011 | reverse complement strand
CTCCAGCACGAGCCCCTCACCCCGCCTCCGACACGAGGGCCGGGTACGCCTTGCATCACGCGGATCGGCCTTCCTAGCCTGTCCGCATGAACTCGATATTCAGACTTTCATCCTCCCTGTGGCTCTCGGTCCTGGTGGCGGCCTGTGGCGTCAGCACCGAGGCGGAGGTGGCGACGGCGGCGGAGTCGAGCGAGCGACCTCGGGCGCTGGAGTCCCCGCGTCGTGACTGGACCTCGACGTACGGCGGGGTCGACGGGTTTGGAGACCTGGCGGTTCAACCGGACGGACACACCGCGATTGTCGGCACCTCGCGCTCGGACATCGTCGTGGCGAGGTTCAACCCACGAGGACAGGTGCTCTGGAGCCGGCGCTACGGAGACGAGAGCTACCAACAGGCGACGGGCATCGCCGTCGACAGCGTGGGCAACGTGGTCATCACGGGCGACTATTGGGGCCTGCTCGACTTTGGCGGAGGGCCCCTGCCCTGCCGTGGCGAGCCCGGTTTTCCGCGCGCCTTCGTGGCGAAGCTCGACGCCTCGGGTGGACATGTCTGGAGCCGCTGCTTCGGCGATGGAGGACAGCAACAGACGGGAACGCTCGCCGTCGCGTCCGATGGAGACGTGCTCGTGAGCGGCTACTTCGATGGAGCCATCGACTACGGCGACGGGCCGATTCCAACGAAGGGCCCGTTGAATCAGTTCGTCGTGCGGCTGGCGGGACGTACGGGCACACGCGTGTGGAACCTCCACTACGAGGCGGGTCCCGAGAGCACCCTCGCCTCGCTGGCGGTGGACTCGGACGACAACCTGTTCATCAGCAGCGGCTACATGAACACGCTGTCGTTCGACGGCGAGCCCTGGCTCTCCGAGCCTGGCTTCAACGTGTACGTGCTGAAGCTGGATGCCCATGGCAAGCCTCTCTGGGCGCGGGGCTTCGGCGCGCTGCGGACGCAGACCTTCTGGCGACTGGCGGCGGACCCGTCTGGCAACGTCGTGGCGACGGGCGCGTTCATCGGCACGGTGGACCATGGCGGCGGTCCCCTCTCGAGCGGCGATGGCGACGTGTTCGTCACCTCGCTGGATGGCGCGGGGCAGCACCGCTGGAGCCGGAGCTTCGGTGGCCCGGGCTTCGACTGGGGCTACGACGTGGACGTCGACTTCGAGGGGAACGCGGTGGTGACGGGCGCGTTCAGTACGTCCATCGACTTCGGAGAAGGCCGACTGACGAGCGCGGGCGGTGATGACATCTTCGTGGCGAAGCTGGGCGGCGACGGCGTGACGCGCTGGGGACGTGCCTTCGGTGACGTCGGCAACCAGTCCGCGCTGCGCGTCGCGAGCGCGGGCCTGCGCGATGTCGTCCTCTGGGGACGGCTCGTCGGTACCCTCGACTTCGGCTCGGGTCCGGTGACGGGGATGTCTTCGACGGACAGCTTCGTGACGCGAATCACGCCCCAGTAGGCCGCGAGACTCCGCCGCGGCGGTACGTCAACGCGCGGCGGGGCGCGTGGGCCAGACCTCGGAGAGCTCTTCCGCGCGAGGCAGCCCCTCCACCGCGCCTGGCTTCTCGACGACGCGAGCGGCGACCGCGCAAGCGAAGGTCGTCAGCGCCACCAGCTCTTCGCGCGTGGCGGACTCCAGGGCATGCGCGCCGCCGTACCACCGCACGAGGCCATGGAGCAGCGCCGCGACGAAACCGTCCCCCGCTCCCGTCGTGTCCACCACGTGGGCCCGTGGCGCCGGGACATGGATTCGCTCTCCTCGCCACAGGAACAGCGCGCCCCGCTCGCCCAGCGTCACCACGGGCAGCCGCACGCCGAGCGCCGACAGCCGCAGCAGGGCCTGCTCGGGAGACTCCGTGCCGGTGACGAAGCCAATCTCCTCCTCGGACAGCTTCACCACGGTGCACAAGGGCAGCATCCGCGTGAGCAGTCCCTTGAGCTGCTCCGGGTCCTCCCACGCATGCAGGCGCAGGTTGGGGTCACAACTCACGATGCGGCCCGCGTCGCGCGCCAGCCCGAGCATCCGCACGGTGGCCGCGCGGGCCTCGTCGCGTTGCAGGGAGTTGGAGCCGCAGTGCACGGCCTTCGCCTGGAGCAGGAAGTCCGCGTCCACGTCGGCCTCGCCCAGGAGGAACTCCGCGGAGCGCGTCCGGAAGAAGGTGAAGCTGCGCTCCCCCTTCGCATCCAGGGAGATGAACACCAGCCCGGTGCGAGCGTCCGGCGTCTGGCGCAGGTGGCTGACATTCACGCCCTCCTGGGCCAGTCGCTCGCGCAGGAAGTGACCGAACTCGTCGGCGCCCACGACGCCGAGCATGGCCGGCCGCAGCCCCAGTCGAGCCACGCCCACCGCGACGTTGGCCGGCGAGCCTCCGGGACAGGGATGCCATGCGGCGACTTCGCGCACGCGCTTGCCCTGTTGCGAGGGAAGGAAGTCCACCAGCGTCTCACCGAAGCACACCACGTCCAGCGGCGACTCCTGTCCCTCGCTCATGGTTCCTCCCCCGCGGCGCGGACCGCGCGCCCTTTTTTCCGTCAGTCCAGGCCCACCTGGGCCATGAAGTCCACGCTCTTGAGACGTCGCCCCAGGTGGTGGGCGATGAAGACGTTGAGCAGACTCCGAGCCCGGGCGCGCAGGTCCGCGGGGAGCGGCGTGCGCTCGCCCTCCTGGAGCGCGCGCAGTCCGGAGAGCAGCTCCACGGGAATGGGAACGGCCTCGCGGACGCGCAGGCTGCAGGCCTCGCAGACAGCGCCTCCGTGGGCCTGGTCGAACCGGGGGCGTGCCCCCGGCTCCTTCCCGCACAACGAGCACGCGTCGAAGCGAGGCATCAGGCCCGCGTGGGCCAGGGCCGACAGCTCGAAAGCCAGGAGCGACGTGGGGCCCGCCTCCTTCGCGTCCAGGCGGCGCAGGTAGCCCTCGAGCAGGAAGAAGAGCTCCGGCTGCGGCTCGTGGTCTCGAGTCAGCTCCCGGCACAGCTCCACGGCGTAGAGCGCGCGGGCGATGAGCGACAGGTCTTCTCGAGCGGCGTAGTAGCCGGCGACGATGTCCGTGGAGTCCAGCCGCACGGTGGAGCCACGTGTCTCGACGATGTGGACGCGCAGCCGCATGAACGGCTCCAGCGCGCCAGCGAAGCGTCGCTTGCTCTTGCGAGCCCCCGAGGCGAAGGCCGTCAGCTTCCCGTGCTCGCGCGTCAGCAGCGTGACGAGGCGATCCGCCTCGCCGTAGTCCATGGTGGACAGCACGAGCGCATCGTCGTCGTAGCGCTCCATGACGTCATTCAACGCGCGAGCGGAGAAGGAAGCTTCCCGCTCAGCACGAGGAACAGGTAGACGCCCAACGCCAGGGCCACCAGGAGGACGGACAGTCCCACGTAGGCGCGCTTGCGTCGTTCCTTCTCCAGTTGGGCGGGAGACGGAGATGGCACCGAGCGGTCCACCTCTTCGTAGCGCAGCACGGCCTCTTCCGGGGCCAGGCCGATGACCTGCGCGTACGCCTTGATGTAGTTCACCACGAAGATGCGCGAGGGCAGCCGCTCCACCTGGCCCGCTTCCAGGGCGGCGATGAGCGTCGGGGGAATCTTGGTCTCCCGCGCGACATCCTCCAGGGACATGCCCCGGAGGTCGCGCTGCTGGCTCAGGTACTTGCCGAAGTCGACGTGGTCCACGATACGCCCAGATAGCAGACTAGAGCTTTTCGAGCAGCCTTCGGCAGTCGTCCTTCATCTCCTGCTCGCCCGCCTTGGCCTTGGCCTCGCAGAACTGGAAGGCCTGCTTGGCGGCATCCGCCTGCCCCAGCTTCGCCAGGCAGACGCCTTCGCGCATGTGCGCTTCGGCCGCTTCCGGACAGTTCTCGCGGAAGCGGGAGAACTGGCGGCACGACTCATCCAGCTTGCCCGTCTCGTCGTAGATGATGCCCAGGTTGCGGTAGCCCAGGCAGAAGCCGGGGTTGGTCGTCACGGAGGCCTTGAGGCTGCTCACCCCGCGCGTCGTGTCGCCCTTCTTGTAGAGTGCCCAGCCCATGTTCGCCTGGGCGATGTAGGGCGTCAGGTAGAGCATGTCGTTGAGGACCTGCTCATAGAGCTTGATGGCCTCTGCGTAGCGGGACTGGTCCAGGTGCACGTTGGCCAGGTTGGTGCGCGCCTCGGAGAAGCCCGGCCGCACCTTCAGCGCGTGCTCGTAGTGCTTCACCGCCTCGGCCGGCCGGCTGAAGACCATGTGCAGCAGGATGCCGATGGCGTTGTGGGCCTCCGGGTAGTCCGGGTCATTCTCCAGGGACACCTGCAGCTCGCGCAGCGCGTCCTGGAGGTGTCCCTGCTGCTGGGCCTGGAGCGCCAGGTCGTAGTGGATCTCCGCGCTGCGGCGCTCCTTCTCCGTGGGGGTATGGACGCAGCCGGAGAGCGCGAGCACGAGGGAGCAGGTTGCTGGGACGAGGCGGAGCATGGGGGCGGTTCTCGGCGACGGAAAGGGAGTGGGGGGCAGGGAGTCAGAAGGCCGCGAGGAACCGGCCCAGGGTGGTGGTGACGTTCTTCTTCTCCTCCGCGCGCGCCTTCACCGCCGGCACGAGCGTGGGGTCCTTGAAGAAGACCGGCAGCGTCTTGAGCATCTCGTCCTGCAGCTCCGCGGGCTGCGCGCGCCAGTTGGCGTCATCCATCATGAAGCCGAGCGACTCGACGAAGGCCAGCGCCTCCCCCTCGTCGTCGCGGTACTCGTCCGCCGTCATGTTGCGGCGGCCGGACAGGTACACGGCGCAGTCCCCCGCCTCGGCGAGGTAGAGGTAGACGAAGACGGCCGCCCCCTGCCCTCCCCGGAGGCCCACGACGAACGCCTGGGCCGGCCCGGCCTGCTTGCCGGGGATGGCCACATGTGGCGTGTTGAGCGAGGTGTGCAGCGCGAGGATCTGCTCACGCGTCGCGGGAAGCCCGCGGTAGCGCTCATCCAGGTTGAACACGACGTGTCTCTCCGTGAACCCTCCCCCGTCAGCGCGTGGTGAGGGTGAACTCCTGTGTGACGTCCTTCGACTCCGCCGCCGTCGTCTGGAAGCGGATGAGGGGGTTGTCAATCATCACGTTCCCACCGCCCTCGTTGCCTTCCCCGATGATGACCCGGAACACGTGCTTGGGCGAATCGCTGCGCCGCGAGCCCGTGCCGACCTTCTTCGCCATCAACATCACCTGGTTGGCGCCCGGCTGCAGGTGCTTCGTGACGTCGACGACGACCTGGTCCTCGTTGCCGCGCAGCTTCCGCAGCCACCGCGAGTTGACGTACACGTCGATGTCGTACTCGGTCATCCCCGGCACCGTCTGCTCCGTCACCAGCCAGTAGCGCTGGGTGACACGCCCCGGCGTCGTGGCCACGGCGGGGGCGGCGACAGCAGCGGGAGCGCCCTGTCCGGAGGCCGGCATGGCCATGGCCTGGGGGGTAGCGGCCTGGGCCACGGCGGGAGTCGCCCCGGAGGGCGCCGCGGGCGTCGCCGCCCCGGGCGCCATGGCGGCCTGCGCTGGAACCGTCGGCGGAGGCGCCACCGTCGTCGTCGACGCGCGGTAGCCCGGTGCATCGATGTGGATGTTGCCGGCCTCGTCGATGCGGACGGTGGCCTTCTCGAACTTCGTGTTGGTGACGCCGTCGATCAACACACCGTTGAGGTAGACGGAGCCGGCGAGGGCACCCAGCGGCGACAGCACCACCAGGGCGGCGGTGAGCGCCGCGCTCGAAAACGGGCGATTCATGTAGTCACTCCTCGGAAACTCCAACAGTCCCGGGCACTTGCAACGCTTAGCGCACCCTGGGGAACGGGACAAGGCGCACATGCACGTGCTTGGAGCGGCCGGGCGGCCGGGAGATTCACGGACGCGTCAGGGCGTCGGCTCGGGGCTGGGGGCCTCGCGCTGGGCCAGGGCCCAGTCTCCGCCCAGGCCATGGCCCTCGCGGAAGCGGCGGAAGTCGCGCCGCACCGCCCGTGGATAGCGCCGGAAGCGCTCCAGCTCGCCCTGCTTGATGGCGTTGCGGATGCGGGTGGGACCGGCGTTGTAGGCCATCAGCGCCAGCTCCAAATCTCCCCCGAAGCGGTCCTGGAGCGAGCGCAGGTAGCGGATGCCCAGTCGGACGCAGAGGGCGGTGTCGGCCGTCACCTCTTCCCGGGACAGCCGCAGGCCTTCCTTCTCCGCCAGGAAGTGGAGGGTGCTGGGCTTTATCTGCATCAGCCCGCGCGCGCCCTTCTCGGAGATGGCCTCCTCCGCGAAGTCGGACTCCACGTCGATGAGGGCCAGCACGAGCAGCGGATCATACCCCGCCGTCCGAGCCTCCTCCGCGATGGCCTGCCCCAGCTGCCGCCGCAGGGTGAGCCCCAGGTCCGGCGCGCGACGGGACAGCACCGTGTCGATGAGGGTGGCTTCCGGAGAAGCACTCTCCGCGCCCACCCGCTCGGGGACGACGGGCTGCACGGGACGCTCCTCCAGCAGCGGCACCACCCGCGCGGACATGACGAGCATCACCCCCGCCAGCAGGGGGACTCGGGAGCAGCCTGAACTGAGGGCGTGGAGAGATTCGAAGAACCGCGTACCGAAAGACCTCCCGCCCGTAGGGGCGGGGGCCTTCACTTACGTTGCTCCAGGGCCTGGATGCGCTCGGCCAGGCGCTCCAGACGGGTTCCGAAAGCCTGGAGCTCCTCGCGACGCGGCAGCTTCATCCGGGTCACGGCGGTGCGGACCTTGTCTTCCACGTTGTGCTCCAGGTCCTTGCGGTGCCCCGCCAGTCGGTCCGAGAAGGCCTGGGCCTGACGCTTCACCTCGTCCTGGCTCCAGCCGGCCACGGCCGCCACCCGCTGTACGGCTCGGGAGGCTTCCTCTTCGGCGGTGTTCACCGCCAGCAGCGCCTGACTCCAGATGCGCTCAAAGGTTTCCGCGACGGGGTTCTTCTCTCGGGCGGCCTCGGGCTTGTTGTCCAATGGGTCTCTCCGGGAGGGGGTGTACCAGGCAGGCAAGCCCGGAACAGTCGAACGGACCTGCCACGTAATCACACCCCCAGGGTGAAGGAAACGAGAACGAGCCCCCTGCCCTGCGCCATGTCCACTCGTGGGACAGGAAGGGGGCACCAACCGTCAACCACGCGGCGCTCTCAGGCGCGCGGCGTGGTCTCCGAACCCTTCGCCGCGCCGTTGCGGCGGATGGGCTTGAGCAGCGCGTCCACCTTGCGCGACAGCTTGGACAGCTCCTTGTTGATTTCCTGAAGCTGGGACTGGCTGGCCACGCCCACCGTCTCCACCACCCGGGCCTGCAGCCCGTCCAGGCGCTTGCGCAGCTCCGTGCCGGCCGCGTTCACCTTCGTCCCCAGCTCCTTCACGCGAGGGTCCGTCAGCAGCTCACCCGCCTGGAACTTCGTCCACAGCGACTGCGCCTCCTTGGTGGCCTCCACGCGGCGGGCGTCCAGCGCCTTCACCACCTTGCCGGCCTCGCCCTCCAGCTCCTCGATGCGCTTTTGCGCATGCGCGAGCTGGGCCTTCAGGAATACTTCCACGTTCGACAGACTGCTCTTCACCGCCTCGGCGCTCGCCTCGGTCGTGGTCGCCGTCGCCTCGTGCTTCGTCGCCGCCTGCTTCGTCGTGGCCATGTCGTCCTCCCCTTTTTGTCCCGGCGTCGCCGGGGACTAACCCAGTGTGTCAATACTCAACGCGCGAAACTTAACGCAGCGCGCCATGGGCGTCAAGGCCAGGTTCCAGCAAATCCGGATTTCCGGGCCACAAAAATGAAACCGCCGCCCCGATGCGAGCACCGGGGCGGCGGAGGGAAGCAAGCCGGCACGCCAGACAGGCGGCCGGAGGAGGCTAGGCGGCGCCCGTCGTCTGGGTGCCTTCCGGACGCTGGGACGGCGAGCCCAGCGGGCCACCGTCGCCATGAGCGCCGGCGAGCGCGGCCTCCATCTCGTTGACCTCGTCGGTCGGGCTCTCCACCTCGATGTCGAGGTGCTTGTAGTTCGGCAGGCCCGTGCCGGCGGGGATGAGCCGGCCCATGATGACGTTCTCCTTGAGGCCGCGCAGGTAGTCCACCTTGCCGTTGATGGCGGCCTCGGTGAGCACCTTGGTGGTCTCCTGGAAGGAGGACGCCGAGATGAACGACTCGGTGGAGAGCGAGGCCTTGGTGATGCCGAGCAGCAGCGGCTCACCCACGGCCGGGCGCTTGCCCTCGGCCATGATCTTCTCGTTCTCCTCCTCGAACACCCACTTCTCGACCTGCTCGTCGACGAGGAAGTTGGTGTCGCCCACGTCGGTGACGCGCACGCGGCGGAGCATCTGCCGCACGATCGTCTCGATGTGCTTGTCGTTGATCTTCACGCCCTGGAGTCGGTAGACCTCCTGCACTTCGTCCACCAGGTAGCGCGCGAGTTCCTTCTCGCCCAGCACCTTGAGGATGTCGTGCGGGTTGGCCGCGCCGTCCATCATCGCCTCGCCGGCCTTCACGCGGTCGCCGGAGTGGACGCTGATGTTCTTGCCCTTGGAGATCAAATACTCCTTGGCCAGGTCCGTGCGCTGCTCGCCATTCACCTCGGGGGTGATGATGAGCTTGCGCTTGCCCTTGGTGTCCTTGCCGAACGACACCACGCCGTCGATCTCCGCGATGGCCGCGGCGTCCTTCGGCTTGCGCGCCTCGAAGAGCTCGGCCACGCGGGGCAGACCGCCCGTGATGTCCTTGGTCTTCGTCGTCTCGCGGGGCACCTTGGCGAGCACTTCGCCCGGGTGGATCTCATCGCCGTCGTTGACGGTGATGATGGAGCCCTGCGGCAGGAAGTAGCTCGCCGGGTTGCGGGACGAGGGCAGGTCCTTCGTGTTGCCCTGGGCGTCGCGGATGGAGACGCGCGGACGGGCCTCCGGGTCCTTGGACTCGATGATGGTCTTCCGGGACAGACCGGTGACCTCGTCGAGCGTCTCGGACATCGTCACGCCTTCGATGATGTCCTCGTACCGGACGGTGCCGCCGACCTCGGTGAGCAGCGGAATCGCGAACGGGTCCCACTCGGCCACGAGCGTGCCCGGCTCGATGCGCTGCCCTTCCTTGATGAGGATGCGGGCGCCGTAGATGATCTGGTAGCGCTCGCGCTCACGGCCCGAGTCGTCGATGACGACGAGCTCGCCGTTGCGGTTCATCGCGACCAGGGTGCCATCCACCTTCTGCACCGTGGTGAGACCCGCGAACTTCACCTTGCCGGCGTAGCGGTTCTCCAGGCTGGACTGTTCCGCGCGCCGCGTCGCCGCGCCACCGATGTGGAAGGTGCGCATCGTCAACTGCGTACCCGGCTCACCGATGGACTGCGCCGCGATGACGCCGACGGCCTCACCGACGGACACCTTCCGGCCGCGGGCCAGGTCACGGCCGTAGCACTCCACGCAGATGCCGCGCTTGGCCTGGCACGTGAGCACCGAGCGGATCTTCACCTTGTCCAGACCGCTGTTCTCGATGCGGCGGACGCGCTCCTCGTCGATCTCCTCGTTGGCGCGCACCAGCACCTCGCCCGTGACGGGGTCGAGGATGTCATCGAGGGCCACGCGGCCCAGGATGCGCTCGCCGAGCGGCTCGATGATCTCTCCGCCTTCGACCAGGGCGCCGATGAACAGACCGTCCATGGTGCCGCAGTCGTACTCGTTGATGATGGCGTCCTGCGCCACGTCGACGAGACGGCGGGTGAGGTAACCGGAGTTGGCCGTCTTGAGCGCCGTGTCCGCCAGGCCCTTGCGAGCGCCGTGCGTGGAGATGAAGTACTGCAGCACGGAGAGACCCTCGCGGAAGTTCGCGGTGATGGGCGTCTCGATGATTTCGCCGGAGGGCTTCGCCATCAGGCCGCGCATACCGGCGAGCTGACGGATCTGCTGGGCGCTACCACGCGCGCCCGAGTCGGCCATGATGTAGATGGGGTTGAACGAGGGCTGCTTGCGCGACTCGCGCTTGCCGTCCTTGTCCCCGGAGGCCTCCTCCTGGGAGATCTGCTGCATCATCTCCTGGGCCACCTTCTCGGTGACCTCGGCCCAGATATCGATGACCTTGTTGTAGCGCTCACCGTCGGTGATGAGGCCCTCGAGGTACTGGTTCTCGATCTCCGCCACTTCCTTGCGCGCGTAGTCCAGGAACTCCTGCTTCTTCGCAGGGATGATCATGTCCTTGAGCGCGATGGAGATGCCGGCGCGGGTCGCGTTGTAGTAGCCGAGGCTGCGGATGCGGTCCGCGAGCAGCACCGTCTCCTTCTCGCCGGTGAGGCGGTAGCAGAGGTCGATGAGGCCGCCGAGCGACTTCTTGTCGAGCACCTTGTTGATGGCGTCGAAGCCCACGCGGCGCGGAACGACTTCCCACAGGAGGACGCGGCCGACGGTGGTCTCCTTGCGGACGCCGTCGATGCGGCAGACCACCTTCGCCTGCAGGTGCACCTCGCCGTGGTCGTGCGCGGCGCGCACCTCGTCGGGCGAGCTGAACACGCGACCCTCGCCGTTGGCGAACTCGCGGGCGCGGGTCATGTAGTAGATGCCGAGCACCATGTCCTGCGTCGGGACGATGATGGGCTTGCCGTTCGCGGGGCTGAGGATGTTGTTGGTCGACATCATCAGCACGCGGGCCTCCATCTGAGCTTCGATGGAGAGCGGCACGTGCACGGCCATCTGGTCACCGTCGAAGTCGGCGTTGAACGCCGCGCAGACGAGCGGGTGCAGCTGGATGGCCTTGCCCTCGATGAGGACGGGCTCGAAGGCCTGCATGCCCAGGCGGTGCAGCGTGGGGGCGCGGTTGAGGAGCACCGGGTGCTCGCGGATGACGTCCTCGAGGATGTCCCAGACCTCGGGACGCTCCTTCTCCACCATCTTCTTCGCCGACTTGATGGTGGTGACGTAGCCCTTCTCTTCCAGCTTGTTGTAGATGAACGGCTTGAACAGCTCGAGCGCCATGATCTTCGGCAGGCCGCACTGGTGCAGGCGCAGCTCGGGACCGACGACGATGACGGAGCGGCCCGAGTAGTCCACGCGCTTGCCGAGCAGGTTCTGACGGAACCGGCCCTGCTTGCCCTTGAGCATGTCGGACAGCGACTTGAGCGGCCGCTTGTTCGGGCCGGTGATGGTCTTGCCGCGGCGACCGTTGTCGAACAGCGCGTCCACCGCCTCCTGCAGCATCCGCTTCTCGTTGCGGATGATGATGTCGGGAGCGTTGAGCTCCTGGAGGCGCTTGAGGCGGTTGTTGCGGTTGATGACGCGACGGTACAGGTCGTTCAGGTCGGAGGTCGCGAAGCGGCCACCGTCGAGGGGAACGAGCGGGCGCAGGTCCGGCGGAATCACCGGAATCACGTCCAGCATCATCCACTCGGGCTTGTTGCCGGAGACGCGGAACGCCTCGGCCACCTTCAGGCGCTTGGCGTACTTCTTCCGCTTCGCCTCGCTGGTGGTCTCGCGCATGTCCTTGCGCAGGTCCTCGGACAGCCGCTCCACGTCCAGCGCCTTGAGCATCTCGCGGACGGCCTCGCCGCCCATGCCCGTGGTGAAGGAGTCCTCACCGTGCTCCTGGTAGAGCCGGTGCATCTTCTCTTCGCTGATGAGCTCGCCCTTGGTCAGCGGCGTCGACTTGGGGTCGAGGACGATGTAGCTCTCGCAGTAGAGGACCTTCTCCAGCTCCTTGAGCGTGATGTCGAGCAGGTTGCCGATGCGGCTCGGCAGCGACTTGAGGAACCAGATGTGGGCCACCGGCGTGGCCAGGGTGATGTGACCCAGGCGCTCGCGGCGGACCTTCGACTGGATGACCTCCACGCCACACTTCTCACACACGACACCGCGGTGCTTCATGCGCTTGTACTTGCCGCAGTTGCACTCGTAGTCCTTCACCGGCCCGAAGATGCGGGCGCAGAACAGGCCGTCACGCTCCGGCTTGAACGTGCGGTAGTTGATGGTCTCCGGCTTCTTCACCTCGCCATGGGACCACTGGCGGATCTTGTCGGGCGACGCCAGCGCGATGCGGATGGCGTTGAACGACAGCGGGTCCTTCGGCTTCTCGAAGAAGTTGAAAATGTCCTTCACGTTGCCTCCGAAATCTCGTGAGGCGTCCCCCGTGGGGAACGCCAGCTGATTCGGGCCCCCGCCCCGGACCCGGCCGCGCCCACCCTTTTCAGGGTGGCGGGCGGCCGGTCAGGCGGGCGCTCCGGCTCTCTCAGGCGTCGGTACCGGTCTTCCGGTCTTCGCCGTCACCACCACCACCCAGGAAGTCACCGCCGAAGCTGCGCTGCCGCTCCGGGGGGGCGTGCTCCAGCAGCTCGACGTCGAGCGCGAGTGACTGGAGCTCCTTGAGAAGCACGTTGAACGACTCGGGCAGGCCGCTCTCCAGGACGTTGTCGCCCTTGACGATGGCCTCGTACATGCGCGTGCGGCCCACCACGTCGTCCGACTTGACGGTGAGGAACTCCTGCAGCGTGTACGCCGCGCCGTAGGCCTCCATCGCCCAGACTTCCATCTCTCCCAGTCGCTGACCGCCGAACTGGGCCTTGCCGCCCAGCGGCTGCTGGGTGACGAGGGAGTAGGGACCAATGGACCGGGCGTGGATCTTCTCGTCCACCAGGTGGTGCAGCTTCAGCATGTACATGACGCCGACGGTGACGTTCTGGTCGAACGGCTCACCCGTGCGCCCGTCGAAGAGCACCATCTGGCCGGTGCGTGGCAGCTTCCCCTCGTCCAGCAGTTGGTGGATCTCCAGTTCGTGCGCGCCGTCGAACACCGGCGTGGCCACGTGGATACCCCGCCTGGAGCGACGGCAGAGCTGCTTGATCTCCTCCTCGTCCAGCTTGTCGAGGAACTCGCCGAACGCGGTCTCCTCGCCGTAGATGGCCTTGAGGCGGACCTTGATGGCGTCCGCGCTCCAGTTGTCCTCCACGTAGCGCTGCAGCGCCTCGCCGGTGCCCTTGGCGGCCCAGCCCAGGTGCGTCTCGAGGATCTGCCCGATGTTCATGCGGCTGGGAACGCCGAGCGGGTTGAGGACGATGTCCACCGGACGGCCATCCTCCAGGTACGGCATGTCCTCCTCGGGGAGGATGCGGGACACGACGCCCTTGTTTCCGTGGCGGCCGGCCATCTTGTCGCCCACGGCCAGCTTGCGCTTGATGGCGACGTACACCTTCACCATCTTGATGACGCCGGGGGGCAGCTCGTCGCCCTTCTTGATGCGGGCGATCTTCTCGCCGAAGGCCAGCTTCACGGCCTCCTTCGTCTCCTCCAGGTTGCGGAGGATGTCGCGCACGCGGGAGTCGAGCGGGTCGCCGACGGAGATCTCGCCCCAGTACTTGTAGGGCACGGTGGCCAGCAGCGCGTCGTCGAGGATGTCCCCCTTCTTCAGGAGGATCTTCCCCTTGTCGTCCACGAGCTTGCCCTGGACCTCCTTGCCACGCACCAGCGCGCGGATGCGGCCGATGGCGCTGTCCTGGAGGACCTTGATCTCGTCGTTCTGGTCCTTGAGGAGCTTCGCCTCCTCCATGGACTCGATCTGCTTGGCGCGCTCGTCCTTCTCCACGCCCTTGCGGCTGAACACCTTGGCGTTGATGACGGTGCCCACCACGCCCGGAGGCACGCGCAGGGAGCTGTCGCGCACGTCGCCGGCCTTCTCGCCGAAGATGGCGCGCAGCAGCTTCTCTTCGGGAGACAGCTGCGTCTCGCCCTTCGGGGTGATCTTGCCCACCAGCACGTCGCCGGGCTTCACCTCGGCGCCGATGCGGATGATGCCGCTCTCGTCGAGGTCCTTGAGGGCCTCCTCACCCACGTTCGGGATGTCGCGGGTGATCTCTTCCTTGCCCAGCTTGGTGTCTCGCGCGATGCACTCGAACTCTTCGATGTGGATCGACGTGAAGACGTCATCCTTCTGGATGCGCTCGCTGATGAGGATGGAGTCCTCGAAGTTGTAGCCCTGCCACGGCATGAACGCGACGACCACGTTCTGCCCCAGCGCCAGCTCACCCGTCTCGGTGGCCGGGCCGTCGGCGATGACGTCACCCTTCCGCACCTTGTCGCCCTTGCTGATGATGGGCTTCTGGTTGAGGCAGGTGTTCTGGTTGGAGCGCTGGTACTTGAGCAGGTTGTAGATGTCGACCTCGCTCGAGACGTCGCTGAGCGAAGCCGGCACGTCCGCCTTCACCACGATGCGGCCCGCGTCCACGCTCTCCACCGTGCCGTCGCGCTTGGCCACGCACGTCACGCCGGAGTCGCGCGCGACGATGGCCTCGATGCCCGTGCCCACCAGCGGAGCGCTGGTGCGAAGCAGGGGAACCGCCTGGCGCTGCATGTTGGAGCCCATGAGGGCGCGGTTGGCGTCGTCGTTCTCCAGGAACGGGATGAGCGACGCGGCCACCGACACCAGCTGGTTCGGAGACACGTCCATCAGGTCCACGTCCTCCGCGCGAGCCTGGACGAACTCACCGCCGCGGCGGCTGGACACGAGCGCGTTGACGAACTTGCCCTTCTTGTCCGTCTCCGCGTTCGCCTGACCGATGGTGTGCTTCTCCTCCTCGAGCGCCGAGTAGAAGGCCACGTCCGTCGTCACGATGCCCGCTTCGACCTTCCGGTACGGCGTCTCCACGAAGCCGAACTCGTTGACGCGCGCATAGGTCGACAGCGACGCGATGAGGCCGATGTTCGGACCTTCCGGCGTCTCGATGGGGCAGATGCGACCGTAGTGCGTCGGGTGCACGTCGCGCACCTCGAAGCCGGCGCGCTCGCGGGTCAGACCGCCGGGCCCGAGCGCGGACAGACGGCGCTTGTGCGTCACCTCGGACAGGGGGTTCGTCTGGTCCATGAACTGCGACAGCTGGCTGGACCCGAAGAACTCCTTGATGACCGCCGTGACGGGCTTGGCGTTGATGAGATCGTGCGGCATGAGCGTCTCGATCTCCTGGAGGCTCATGCGCTCCTTGATCGCCCGCTCCATGCGAACCAGACCGATGCGGTACTGGTTCTCCAGCAGCTCACCCACCGCGCGCACCCGGCGGTTGCCGAGGTGGTCGATGTCGTCGATGGTGCCCTTGCCGTTCTTCAGATCGATCAGGTAGCGGATCACCTCGAGGATGTCGCGCTTGGTGAGGATCTGCCCGTCGAGAGGCTCCTCGAGGCCGAACTTGAAGTTCAACTTGAGGCGACCCACCTTGGACAGGTCGTAGCGCTCGGGGTTGAAGAACAGGTTGGTGAACAGGTTGATCGCCGTCTCCGGCGTCGGCGGATCGCCAGGGCGCAGGCGGCGGTAGATCTCCATGATGGACTGCTCGGGCGTCTCGAGCTTGTCCAGCATCAACGTCTCACGCAGGTACGGACCCACGTTGAGGTTGTCGATGAAGAGGACCTTGAACTCCTTGATGTTGCGCTTGAGGAGCTCGTCGACCTTGTCCTGCGAGACTTCCTCGTTGCACTCGAGGATGACCTCACCGGTGTTCTCGTCCACCACGTCGTAGGCGGACACCTTCGTGAAGAGCTCGTCCGCGTCGATGGGCAGCGTCTTCATCTTCGCCGCTTCGAGCTTCTTGATGGCTGCGCGGGTGAACTTGCGGTTCTTCTTGACGATGAGCTCGCCCGTCTTCGTCTTGATGTCGCGGGTGGCGCGCTGGCCCGGGAGCAGCTCCAGCTCGACGCTCTTCTCGAAGTCCGTCGCGCTCTGGAGGTAGATGGTCTCCGTGGCGTAGTAGTAGTTGAGGATCTCCTCGGTGGAGCCCTTGAACTCCAGCGGGTTCTTCTTCGCGGTGTCGCTGACGGCGCCCAGGGCGCGGATGAGCACCGTCGCGGGCAGCTTGCGCCGGCGGTCGATGCGCACGTACAGCAGGTCCTTGTGGTCGAACTCGAAGTCGATCCACGAACCGCGGTAGGGGATGATGCGGGCGTTGTAGAGCAGCTTGCCAGACGAGTGGCTCTTGCCCTTGTCGTGGTCGAAGAAGGCACCCGGGCTGCGGTGCAGCTGGCTGACCACCACGCGCTCGGTTCCGTTGATGATGAAGGTGCCGTTCTGGGTCATCAGCGGGATTTCCCCGAAGTAGACCTCCTGCTCCTTCACGTCACGGATGGACTGGGCGCCAGTCTCCTCATCCTTGTCCCACACCACCAGGCGGACCACGACCTTGATGGGGGCGGAATAGGTCATCCCGCGCTGGTGGCACTCATCGACATCGTACTTCGGCTTCTCCAGGTGGTAGCTGACGAACTCCAGCGACGACGTCTCGTTGAAATCCCGAATCGGGAAAACCGAGTTGAAGACACCCTGAAGTCCGACGTCCTCACGCTTCTCCGGCGCGATATCGGCCTGGAGGAACTTCTCGTAGGACTGCTTCTGGATGTTGATAAGATTGGGAATGTCGATGATCTTCGCGATCTTCGCGAAGGTCTTCCGCACGCGGAAATTGTTCTGGATCTGCGTCGGCATTCTGGCTCCGGGGACGGCTGCTCGGGCGGGGCAAACATCGATAACGCGCGGCGGCGCCGGGAAATTTGCAACTGTCAAATGGGCAAAGCCGGCAGCCCCCCTCACTGGGAGCGCCGGCCTGCTCATTCGGTCAGGAAGCTGCTTGGGAATTCCCGGAAACCAAGCAGCTCCTGTTCGACCTACTTGACGTCGACGGTGGCGCCAGCAGCGACGAGCTGGTCCTTGAACTTCTTGGCGTCGTCCTTGTTGATGCCTTCCTTGACGTTCTTGGGCGCGCCCTCGACCAGGTCCTTGGCCTCCTTCAGGCCCAGGCCGGTGATGGCGCGGATCTCCTTGATGACGTTGATCTTGTTGGCGCCGGCGTTCGTCAGCACCACCGTGAACTCCGTCTGCTCCTCCTTGGGAGCGGCGGCGGCCGTCGCGGGGCCGGCAACGACGGCGGCGGCGGCGGCGGAGACGCCCCACTTCTCCTCGAGGGCCTTCACCAGGTTGGCGGCCTCGATGATGGTCAGGGAGGAAAGCGAATCAACGATTGCGTTCAGGTCAGCCATGGAACTGTGTCCTTCTTGGATTGACTAACGGCCTTACTCCCAAAGGGAGGAACGGCCGAAAAGGTGGGTGTAGAAAAACTTCTCGGATAGATGAGGGAAACTACCCCTCCGCCTTGTCCGCGTGGGCCTGAATGACCCGCGCGAGCTGCGTCCCTGGGGCGGCGATCGTCCGAACCAGCTTGGTCGCCGGCTGGGTGATCATCCCGAGCAACTGCGCTCGGAGCTCGTTGAGACCCGGCAGCTTCGCCAGCTGCTTGACGCCGGCGACGTCGACCTTGCGGCCGTCGACCACGCCACTGCGGATCTTGATCTTGTCCTCGAGGTCCTTCGTGAACTCGGTCAGGATCTTCGCCGGGGCCACCACATCGCCGTAGCTGAGACACAGAGCCACGGGACCCGTGAAGTCATCAGCGATGACCGCCACGTCCGTGCCCTGCGCCGCACGACGCGCCAGCGTGTTCTTGATGACCTTGTACTCGACGCCGCCCTCGCGGAACTTCTTGCGCAGCTTCGTCACCGTCTCCACATCCACCTTGGAGAACTCAGCGACAACGGCGGACTTGGTCCGCGAGAACTTCTCGTGGAGTTCCTTGATCATCTCCTCCTTCTCGCTCTTCAGCACTTTGACTCACCTCCTTACTGGCCCGTCTTCCGACGGGCGTGATGCCTGGGCCAAAGTGGCAGAGCGAGAGGAGTCTCCGAGAGACACCACAACGCACCTCCAGTCTCGGCAGGGCTGGCCTTGCGGCCGTTTGAACCCGACAGGGGAAGCCATGACCCGACCGGTTGTTGTCCGGTTCCCAACGGGGCACTTCTCCTCTGACCGGGTCCCTGCTGTCATGAACCAGGTCGGAACACCCGTCTCACGACGTGGCGCTCCAATTGCAAAAGCCGGGGGCCTATACCCCCGGCTTCAGCAAAGATCCAGAACTTTCGAACCTGAGACGTCAGGCAAGCGGCACCTCTGACACCCCCTGTGCGGGGATGGGGGCGCCGCCCTGCCTGCTGTCCGCCTAGCGGTGGCGGGCCAGAATCTCCTGGGTATCGATCTTGATGCCCGGGCCCATCGTCGTGGAGATGGCGATGCCCTTCAGGTACACGCCCTTGGCGGTGGCCGGCTTGAGCTTCATCACCAGGTCCACCAGCGCGTTGAAGTTGCCCTCGAGCTTGTCCACCGAGAAGGAGGCCTTGCCCATCTTCGCATGGACGATGCCGGCCTTCTCCGCGCGGAAGTCGACCTTACCGCCCTTGGCATCGCGGATGGCCTTGGCGACGTCCATCGTCACCGTGCCGACCTTCGGGTTCGGCATGAGGCCACGAGGACCGAGCACCTTACCGAGGCGACCGACGATACCCATCATGTCGGGCGTCGCGATGACGGTGTCGAAGTCGAGGAAGCCCTCCTCGATGCGCTTCTGGAGATCCTCCGCGCCGACGATGTCCGCACCCGCGTTGCCGGCCTCGGTGGCGCGCTCGCCCTTCGCGAACACGGCCACGCGCACGGTGGCACCCGTGCCGTTGGGCAGAACCACGGCGCCACGGACCATCTGGTCCGCGTGCTTGGGGTCCACACCCAGGTTGATGGCGACATCGACCGTCTGGTCGTACTTCGACGCCCGCGCATCCACCGTCTTCTTCAGGAGCTGAAAGCCCTCGGCGATGCTGTAGCGCTTCTCGCGGTCCACCAGCGTGGAGGCCGCGCGGAACTTCTTCCCATTCTGAGCCATGACAGAAATCCTCGTCCGTGAGTGGGGCGGCGGCTTAGCCGACGACGTCGATGCCCATGGAGCGCGCGGTGCCAGCAATGGTGTTCATGCAGGCCTCAAGCGACGCGGCGGTGGTGTCCTGAATCTTCTTCGTGGCGATCTCCTCGAGCTGCTTCCGGGTGATCTGCCCCACCTTCTCCTTGCCAGGCTTCTTCGCTCCCGACCCCTTCTTCTTGTCGGTGTGCAGGCCCGCCGCCTTCTTGATGAGGACGGCCGCCGGAGGCGTCTTGAGGATGAAGGTGAAGGAGCGGTCCTGATAGACGGTGATGATCACCGGGATGATCAGTCCCTCCTTGGCCTCCGCCTGCGTCTTCGCGTTGAACTGCTTGCAGAACTCCATGATGTTCACGCCCTGCTGACCGAGCGCGGGGCCGATCGGCGGAGCGGGGTTCGCCTTGCCGGCGGGAATCTGCAGCTTGACCTGACCTGTGACCTTCTTCATCGGCTGACGACTGCCTTTCGAGGGGGTGGTCCTGACGGGCCTCCAGACGGGGAGGTCCTCCCACCCATGGAACCGCGCCCCGGAGGGCGCGGAAGGTGTGCGAAGCGCGCTCTATCCGAGCCGCCCGCGGAAAACTAGCCGGTGGTCTTCTCCACCTGCATGAAGTCCAGCTCCACGGGCGTGGCGCGGCCGAAGATGCTCACGAGCACCTTCACGCGACCCTTCTCCGCGTTGACCTCTTCCACCGTGCCGTTGAAGTTGGCGAAGGGCCCGTCAATGACGCGCACCGTGTCACCATCGTCGAACTGCACCTTGGGCTTGGGCTTGAGCGTGCCCTCGGAGATCTGCGACGTGAGCCGCGCGACCTCCTGGTCCGAGATGGGCAGGGGGTTCTGGTTCTGCACCGTCCCGGGGAAGCCGGTGATCTTCGGCGTGTTCTTCACCAGGTGGAGCGTCCGGTCGTTCAGCTCCATCTGCACGAAGATGTAGCCCGGGAAGAACTTGCGGCGAGACGTCTTCTTCTCGCCCTTCACCATCTCCACGACCTGCTCCATGGGGATGAGGATTTCACCGAACTGGTCCTGCAACCCCTCGAGACGCACCTTCTCCTCCAGGCTCTTCTTGGCCTGGTTTTCGAAGTTCGAGTAGGTGTGGACCACGTACCATTTCATGGCCATTACAGCTTCCCCCACAGGACCGGGAGCCACTCCACCATCAAGTTGTACGCGACGGTGTCGATGCAGAAGAGCAGCACCGCGGCGACAAGCGAGGCGACGACCACGGCCATGGTCGACGTCCGGGTCTCCGACCAGGTAGGCCAGGAGACCTTCATCAACTCGCTTGCCACTTCCATGGAGAGCGTATGGGTCTTTGGATGGAAGAATCCCACCAGCGCGACCCCCACGGCCACCAGGTAGCCCACGAGGGTGGAGACCTTCCAGTCCAACCCCTCGATGAGAACCGCGTCAGGCCATCCGAAGCTGGCCCACAGCGCTCCGAAGAGGCGCTCCAGGAACAGCGCCAGGATGATGCCGGCGAGGAGGTAGAAGATGACCACGAGCCGCTTCGGATCCATCGCCGAGCGGTTAGCCTGCTGGCTGGCCTCTGATGCCGTCGCCATGGTGCCTCACGAGGTACTGCGAATGCGAAATTTCAAGAACCGTGGAAACACAGGAACCCCCGGTACCTCCAGGTACCGGGGGCCCCGCTCCCACTGAGACTTGGCAGGCCAGGAGGGATTCGAACCCCCAACACGCGGATTTGGAGACCGCTGCTCTACCGTTGGAGCTACTGGCCTAGAATCTCTCAGGAACTACCGACCTAGACCTTACCTTCCTTGTGGTCCGTATGCTTGCGGCACTTCGAGCAGAACTTGCTCAACTCGAGCTTGTCCTGGCTCTTCCGCTTGTTCTTCGTGGTCGTGTAGTTCCGCTCTTTGCACACCGTGCACTCGAGCGAAATAATGGAACGATTGCCCTTCGGCATGACCTACCTCATCAGACACGAGAGGGGAAGGCTACCAGAAGGTGCCCTCCCCTCTAAATCCGGAAAGTGGAGCCAGGAAGCCCTGCGGCCTCCCGGGCGTATTACTCGATGACCTCGGCCACGACGCCGGCGCCCACCGTGCGGCCACCCTCGCGAACAGCGAAGCGCAGCTCCTTGTCCATCGCCACCGGGGTGATGAGCTCCACCTCGATCGCGATGTTGTCGCCCGGCATCACCATTTCCA
>NZ_JABXEM010000213.1:0-21099 GCF_013372595.1 Myxococcus sp. AM011 | reverse complement strand
CCCCGGCACAGCCACCGTCTCCGTCACCTCCGCCGCGCGGGCGATGCGGTGCGCCGCGGCAGCCAGGCCGAAGAGCACGTAGCAATGCGCGGAGAGGATGTAGCCGGAGAACAAGTCACACGTCAGGTAGCCCGCCACGGACGCGGACAGCGCCCGTGCAATCCAACCCACTTCCTTGCCGCGCGACGCGGCGAACGCACCGCCGGACGCGCCTCCCGCGAACATCATGAAGAGGCCCAGGCCCACCCAGCCCAGCTCTCCGATGACGTCCAGGAAGATGTTGTGCGCCACGTACGCGCGCCGCGCCTCCGGAGGCGCGTACTCCGCCCACGCGTAGCGGAAGCTGCCCGCGCCCACGCCCAAGAGCGGCTTGTCCAGGCTCATGCGGCTGGCCACCTGCCACGCGTAGACGCGGCCCATGGCGGACGCGTCCTCGTGGAAGGCCGCCACCGTCTCGTTGCGAGCCCAGAAGCTCTCCGGCGCGAACACGACCAGGCCCACCACGAAGAGCGAGCCCACGACGATGGCCTGGATGCGGCGCTTCTCGCGGAACGCCCACAGGCCCATGGCGATGGACAGACCGATGAAGCCACCGCGCGAGTGCGACAGGACGATGGCCACCACCGCCAGCACCGCCGCCACCAGACACGCCACCCGCCACACCCACGACGAGCCCTTGCGCGCCACGAAGGCCACCGCGAGCGGCACCACCAGCACCAGGTTCATCGCCATGTGGTTCGGGTCCGCGTACACGCCCACCCAGCGCGCGCGGAAGCCCTCCACCAGGTTCTCCCCCACCATGTACCAGTTGATGACGCCGATGGACGTCACCACGGAGGCCAGGACGATGGACCCGCAGACGACGGCGAGCCTGCGCCCGCTTGAAATGACATTGACGACGGTGAGGTAGATGGCCGTCAGCTTCAACAGCTCGATGCCCGTGTAGCGCGCGACCTCCGCGTTCACCGCCCACGACACCGACAGCACGGCGAGGCACGAGAAGCCGATGAGCCCCCAGCCTCGCGCTCCATCCAGGTAGAGCGGCTCCCCGCGCCCCAACCTCCGAATCACCATCAAACCCGCGGCCACCACTGACGTCAGCAGCGCCAGCCGAAGCGGCGCCAGCACGGGGATCCACTCACCCGGCACCGCGTACATCACCGCGGCGAATGCGGTCAGCGCATAGAAGGCCCACACGTCACGGCGCTGCCCCTGCTCTCCCGGCACCATGTCCCTCCTCCTCTGGCAGTTCACGCGCGTACACCTTCGCGTGCGGCGGACAGAAGCAGAGGGCGTGCCAGGGTCCGGGCTCGCAAGCACCCGGATCTCCACGGGCAGCAAGGCCCCCGAGTTACCGGGAGGCCTCCCACCCTGAAAAAGCTACGGCACCGGGCTGCTCTCCATGGGCAACACTTCGGACGCGACGGGACTCCACTTCGCGTCCTCCAGCCACGCCGCGCCCAATTCCGACAAGAGCCGCGTGAGTGTCACTCCCACCATGCGACGCAGCTCCGCGCGAGCCTCCGGGGCCACCGCGCCCTCCAGGCCCGACACGGCGCGCTCCGACGCGGAGGCGAGCAGGCGTGGCGCCTGGGGAGAGCCCTCGAAGAGGCGCTGGCCCAACTCCACCGTGCGCCCCAGCGGCACCGGGCGGGCATCCGGCCTCGCGTCCAGGACCGCCATGGCGACCACGGCGGCGAAGAGCCGCTCCACGCCGAGCGTCTCCAGCGGGACACCGAAGCGGGCCACCGCCTGATGCGCGGCCTGGGGAGTGCCACCCAGCACGCCGCGAAGGACCTCCACCTGGGCCTCCGCGCGCGCGAGCACGGCCTCGCTGGCGGCGACTTCGCGCAGGGAGCGGAACGGCACCGGCTCCGCGCCCTCCACCTTCAGCGTGCGACGGGGTCGCTTGCGGCGCAGGGCCTCCATCGCGGCGGACTCCTCCGGCAGCATCAGCAGCACGCCGTCCACCACCGCGCCCGGCGACTTCGCCAGCCGGTCCGCGCGGAACTTGAGCTGGAGCGTCAGCGTGAAGCCCGTCTGGAAGATGCGCCGCAGGGGCGTGTCGCGCAGCACCTCGATGGCCTGCGTGGGGTCCGCCCCCGTCAGGTGCTCCAGGCCGAGCGAGAGGTAGTCCCGCACCATCTCCCCCACCCTGCGCACGGCATCCAGGTCACCCGGGTCCGCCAGCTCCGCCACCAGCGCCGCGTTGGCCACGCCCGCCAGTTCGTCCTCCGCGTTCTGACGTTCGATTTCAGTCAGTCCCCGGAAGGCCGCGTCCAGGTAGTCCACGTGGCCCTGGGGCGCCGTCAGCGCCGCCGTGCCCGACGGAGTCGTGGTGTTCGAGGACCGACGCGCCGGCACGTCCACGCGGCTGAAGAGCGCCACCGCGTCCTCCAGCGTCGGGAAGCCCAGATCCAGCAGGCGCGCCTTGCGGAACTGGAAGGCCGTCTCCTCCAGTTCGGCGGGGACCTCCCAGCGCACGGCCTCCAGCAGGCGCACGGCCTCGAAGGGGTTCTCCGCGATGAGGTCGGTGACGAGCGCCCGCACCGCGGACATCTCCGCGCCCTCGGCCTTGATTTCGACCAGGTAGCGGCCTTCCGGAGTCTCCAGCGTCACGCCCTGCGGGTTGACGTCCGGGTTCTCCTCCAGGTCATGCACGGCGACCAGCTCGTGCAGCAGGTACTCCAGCACCTCCATGTCCACCGCGTGCAGCTTGCGCAGGAACTCCGGAGTGTCGTCGTAGCCACCACGCGCGGCGCGCAGCCACGTCAGCACGGCGTGCGAGTCCAGCTTGTCGCGCTTCCAGGCGCCCAGGTCCACGAAGGCGCGGAACTGGGCGGGCGACACGAGCTGAACCAGCTCTGTCGCGTCCTCGAGCCCCACCTCCTGGATGGTGACGTAGAGGCTCTCCGGCGGCAGGGCGCGCACCACCGCCGCCGCATCCGCACCCTCTAGAAGCGCTTCCATGCGCCTCCGGGGTGACAGCCTCATCAACTGCTGCTGCAACTCGCGCAGGGCGAGCTGCGAATCCCTGCCATTACCCTTGCCGTTCTCGGAGGACACGGCGGCGTGCCTACCACAGCGACTCCCTCGTCGGGAGGGGAACACCACCCGGAGCGGCGACTACCTGATGGAGCCCCGGGGCCCCGGGCTCAGAGGCGGGTGGCCTTGCCGAAGGTGTCCAGGAGCGCGCCCCAGACCTCGTCCACGCCCCGCCGCTCCGTGGAGGAGAACGGGAGGATCGCCTCCATGGGCAGGTCCACCTGGCGCGACAGCTCCTGGAGCCGGGGCAGCGTCTTGGCCTTGGTGATGCGGTCGATCTTGGTGGCCACCACCAGCACCTTGCGCTTGTGGGATTGCAGATAGTCCAGCGTGGCCAGGTCATCCGGCGTGGGGCCCACTTCCGCGTCGATGATGCTGATCACCACCTCGAGCCGGTGCCGCTTCTCGAGGTAGGTGGTGATCATCTGCTCCCACTGGGCCTTGTCCGCCTTGCTCGCGCGGGCGAAGCCGTAGCCCGGCAGGTCGCACAGGCGCACCTGGTGGCGGAAGTTGCCGCGCTCCAGGTCCACGTCGAAGAAGTTGAGCGTCCGGGTGCGGCCCGGGGTGTTCGACACGCGCACCAGCTTCTTGCGGCCGGTGAGGGTGTTGATCATGGAGGACTTGCCGACGTTGGAGCGGCCCACGAAGGCCACCTCGGCGGTATGTCCCTGCGGGTAGCCCTTGGGCTCCACGGCGGTGACGACGAATCGGGCGTCGAGAATCTTGATCAAGCGGCTACTTCTTCGCGGTGGAGGGGGGAGTGGCCTGGGCCTCGGACCGGGCGGCGCGGCGGGCGCGCTCGGCCGACCAGTGGTCGATGGCCTTGAGCGACTCCTTGAAGTCGAACGGCCGCAAGGAGGGCGAGGAGGCGTCGTGGCAGGAGCGGCACTGCTTCTCCGACGGGTCCACCAACCCCACCAGGCGCGCCAGCTCCGGGTCCTTCATCACGTACTCGGGCGAGTAGTACTGCCCGCCCCCGTGACATGTCTCGCAGCTCACACTGGCCTGCGTCTGCGACACCTGGTCCGGCGAGTGGCAGGACAGGCAGCGGCCGTCCTTCTGCTGCTGCTCGGAGAGGGAGCTCACCGCCCGGGCGTGCTTGGACTGCATCCACGCCTCGTAGGCTTCCGGGTGGCAGCCCTTGCAACTGTCAGCGCCGACGAAGTCCGCCGCCCCGGCCACGCCACAGAGGGCCAGCAGGAGGACGGGAAGAATCCTGGAGCCAGGAGCGCGCATGGCTCGCGAAGTAGCACTCCCCCCCGGACGGGGCAAGGCGTCTCGTGGTTGAATGCCCGTCGGAATCATCCGTTGAAAAGAGAGGGCAGCGCTTGAGCCCCGCCCGCCCTTTCCATTAGGGAGGAAGTCGTGATGAGGACCTTGATTGCGCTCGCCGTGATTGCCGTCGCCTTCCCCGCTGTCGCCAAGCCGTGGCAGGGCGTGGAGCCCGGCGTCACCAAGAAGGACGAGGTCGTCAAGAAGTTCGGCGAGCCCTCGCGCACGGTGAGCCAGGACGGCAAGGAGACCATCGCCTATCTCGGCAAGGAGGCCATCAAGGGCACCAGCCAGGCACAGTTCAAGGTGGACGCGAGCGGGCTCATCGAGCGCATCGACGTGTTCCCCGGCCCCGTCATCGACAAGGAGACCATCGAGACGAGCTACGGCCCCGCCTGCCCCTCCGGCCCCGTGCCCGCGACGCCGTGCTACCAGCGCAAGCTGACGGACGACTTCCGCACCTACTTCCTCTACCCGAAGCTGGGGCTGGCCATCTTCTTCAACGAGGACGGCAAGACGGTGCAGTCGCTCACCTTCACCACGCAGAAGGCCGCGAAGTAGGCCCCCACCGTGCACGTCTTCGGGCTGACGGGCGGCATCTCCTCCGGCAAGAGCACCGTCACCCGGATGCTGCGGGAGTTGGGCGCGGAGGTGCTCGACGCGGACGTGCTCGCGCGCGAAGTGGTGGAGCCCGGCACCCCGGGCCTCGCCGCCATCGCCGAGCGCTTCCCCGGCGTCGTGGGCGCCGACGGCCGGTTGGACCGGGCGAGGCTGGGCGCGCGCGTGTTCGGAAACGACGCGGAGCGCGCCGCGCTCAACGCCATCACCCACCCCCTGGTGCGCGAGGCCTTCGTGGAGAAGGTCCAGGCGCTGGAGGCCCGGGGCGTGGAGCGTGTCATCTACGATGTCCCCCTGCTGGTGGAGGCGGGGATGCACGAGTGGATGGAGGGGGTGGCGCTGGTGTGGGTGCCCCGGGACCTGCAAAAAGCGCGGCTGATGGCGCGTGACGGGCTGGACGCGACGGCGGCCGAGGCGCGGCTGGCCGCCCAGCTCCCCCTGGACGACAAGCGGGCCCACGCGACGTGGGTCATCGACAACAGCCGGGACTTGTCCTCCACCCGGGAGCAAGTGGAGTCGGTCTGGCGCGCCATGCTCGCGCGCGGCTGACGGGCGAGTATGCTCCGCGCGCAATGAGCGAGACGCGCAAGAAGACCGGTGCTGGGACGTATTTCATCACCGGCTATCCCGGGTTCATCGGCAAGCGGCTGGTGGAGCACATCGCGCGGGAGGACCCGAAGGGGCACGTCTACGCGCTGGTTCAGCCCAAGGCGCTCAAGGAAGCACAGAAGCACGCGTCCAAGCTGAAGGGCGCCACGGTGGAGCTGCTCACCGGTGACGTGGTGGACATGCACCTGGGCCTGTCGGGCGAGGAGTACCAGCGCCTGTGCGAGCGGGTGACGGACATCTTCCACCTGGCGGCGGTGGCGCAACTGGGCGTGGCCAAGGACACCGCTTGGCGCGTGAATGTGGACGGCACGCGCAACATGCTGGAGCTGGCGCGGGACTGCGAGCACCTGGCGCGCTTCAACCACTTCTCCACCTGCTACGTGTCTGGCGACCGCGTGGGCGTCATCGCCGAGGACGAGCTGGACCGGGGCCAGGGCTTCCGCAATCCGTACGAGGAGACGAAGTTCCAGGCGGAGCGGCTGGTGATGCGCGCCAGCTCCACCCTGCCCGTCACCGTGTACCGGCCGTCCAGCGTGGTGGGCGACTCGCGCACGGGGGAGATCGACAAGTTCGAGGGGCCCTACTACCTGGGCATCCTGCTGGTGACGTCGCCGCTGGTGGTGCCGCTGCCGCTGCCGGGCAACGGCGTGGCGCCGCTCAACGTGGTGCCGGTGGACTACGTGGTGGAGGCGGTGTGGCGACTGGGGAAGGACCCTCGCGCGGCGGGCCGCACGTTCCACCTGGTGGACCCGAATCCCATGAGCGCGCGGCGCGTGTACGAGCTCATCGCGGAGAAGGCGAACAAGAAGCTGCCGCGCTTCAACCTGTCGGCGCGCGCGGCGGACGTCATGCTGCGGCTGCCCGTGCTGGAGAAGCTGGCCCGGCCGCAGCGCGCGGCCATCAGCTACGTCAATCACCTGGCCATCTACAACTGCCACAACACGCTGGAGCTCCTGGACGGCACGGGGGTGAGGTGCCCTCCCCTGTCCTCGTATCTGGACCAGTTGGTGGCGTACGTGCGCGAGCAGTACCGCAAGCGCCGCGAGGGCTCCGAGGTGGATGACCCGTTGGACCAGGGCACCGCGACGGGGTGAGCGAGCAGGGCCCTCCGTGCTAAAGCGGAGGGCCTCATGGCACGCACCTTCCAGGTAGGCGACACCTTCACGCACGTCCGCGAGTGCGACCTGTACCGGCCGATCTACTACGCGGGCGCATCCGGGGACTTCAATCCCATCCACATCGACCCGGAGGTCGGCAAGGTGGCCGGCCTGGACGGCGTCATCCTGCAGGGCCTCTGCACGCTGGCCTGGGCGGTGGAAGCCGTCGGAATCTTCGTGGGAGACCCGGGCCGCATCCGCAAGGTGAAGGTGCGCTTCTCGCGCCCCGTGCGGCCGGAGGACGTCGTCACGTTCGAGGGCAGAATCACGGCCATCGAAGCGGACCGGCTCACCACGGAAGTCACCGCCACCAACCAGCGCGGCGAGGCCGTCCTCAAGGGCGCCATCGTCGAAGCCTCCCTCGGATAGACGCCATGGCCATCGACAAGCGCTTCATCGGCCGGGAATACGGCCCGTACACGTACACGATTGGCGCGGAGAAGCTGCGCGAGTTCGCCCTGGCCGTGGGAGGCGCGCATCCCGCCGCCGGCACGCCGGGCGAGCCGCCCGAGCACGTCAGTCCCCTCCTCTACGACGACACCGCGGCGAAGGCGGGGCCGTATGGAGACCTGATTGCGTTCCCAAGCTTCGCCGTCGTGTTCGCCATCCGCCCGTTCGGCGCGGCCGTCGCGGACCCGGAGCTGGGCGTGAATCTGTTGATGCTGGTGCACGGCGAGCAGGAGCTGGAGTTCCTGGGCGTCATGCGCCCCGGCGATGTGATGACGACCACGGGCCGCATCGAGAACATCTACGGGAAGGCCGGCATGGAGTTCGTCGTCGTCGCCACCGAGTCGCGCAACCAGCGCGGCGAGGTGGTGGTGAAGGGCCTCTGGACGGGCGTCATCCGGAGCTGAGCGTCAGGAGACCCGGACGCATTCGATGGTGGCTCCACGCAGATGAATCGCGTGGAGCATGTTGACCAGACTGTCGAAGGCCTCGCCCCCCGCCGTGACGTCGTCCAGGAAGAACTGGAGCCCGTGCGAGGAGATGACGGGCGCCTTCGCCAGGAAGGTCTTGAGCGTACCTGGAGGGAAGGTGGCCTCCGCGAAGCCGCCTCGCTGCACCAGCCCCAGCCAGGACCACCAGGCCACCTCGCAGTCACGCAGCAGCTCGGTGCCCTGCGCCTTCGCGAAATCCACTTCGATGAAGGCCTCGGTGCTCTCCGCCTCGAAGATGTACTCGAATGGCAGGGGCTCGTAGGCGAAGGGCAGCACCGGCTCGGGCCCCCGCTGTGATGGAGCAAGCAACCCCGACGAGATGATGGCCTGTTGGATGTGGGGCCCCTCCAGGTGGATGTCGTGGAGGACGTTCTCGAGGATGAACAGACTGGAGGCGTGGAGCTGGACCGCGTCGAAGCGCCAGCTCCAGGTGTTGCCCGGGAGCTGCTCGTGGCTCGACAGCCGGAGTGAAGACCGGGAGGGAGGCAGCGTCTCCCCGCCCAGTCCTCCCAGCGCGGCGACCTGCTGGAAATAGTCCAGGGGCGCGAAGGGGTGCTCCTGGCCAGACAAGGGGGACTCGAGCACCACCACCAACTCCAGCTTCGTCGGCGGAAGCAGCGGGCGGTGTGAGACCTTGAAGGGCCGCGTCATCATTTGGCATCCCAGGGTTGGGAGGGCTTGTTGTCGTAGCGGGCAATCCAGGCCGGTGCGTCGAAGACTTCCTGGGGTTCTCCAAAGCCCTCCATCATGAGGCGGATGGGGCGCAGCAGCCGTGCCACGTCTGGCATGGAGCCGATGTCCAGACACTGGCGATTGACGTCGCCTAGCGGAGGGCGTTTTGCCGCACGGATGAGCACCCCATGGTCGAGAGGTTGGAGTTCAGCGTAGGGGAGCCCTGTGCGAATGGCCTCCATTCCTCCCAACTTTTGAATGAGGTCGTCGCGCAGCAAGGTGAGCCAGTGCGCACCCAGAATATGACCTCGCATCCACATCCTCGCCGAATTATAGGCCGGATCGAAGCCGTGATAGCGAGGAAGGAGTTGATTGATTTCGCGGCGCACCTGGCTCTCATGAACGCCCATGTGCATGAAACCCCATCCCGCATTCCCTGACTGGAACGGAATGAGATTGGCAATCTTCCGGACCCACTCGAGAAAAGGGGCCATCCAAGATTCATCATCGGAAGGCGGCGGGGGAAATTCCATACGCAACAGGTTGACTGCATCAGGAAGGACCACGGGTTCCACCAAAGGGCCATCGCCCTCGAAAAAAAGCGAGTGGGTTCCCGGCTCTCCTCCAACCGCGCCCTGGCCGTAATGAACCCGATAGCCGTCCTCGTCCGTCGGACGGCCCCGCAGGTTCCGCAAATCCTTGGCTGTCTGCCGAGACGTCAGGGGCCGGAATTGACCGCTGTCCGCGACGTAGGTGCGCAAGGTCTCCGCCCCAACGTACGTCAGATAGGCCTCGATGGCGTCCGCACAGGCAGGGGCGCAATCTGGCAACGTCGCATCCAGAAAGAAATTGAGGACGAGCCCTGGACGGACGAGCACGAAATCCTTGTCCTTCAATCTCAATGTACGGGTGAGTATTTCCATGAATGAAGCCATTCCTCAGGGGCAGAGATCATTTCCGATGATGACGGGCGGATTCGTTTTGGCGTTGATCCCCAGCGCACTGCTCAGAGCCACATACTTGACTTGCTGTCCTTTACCCCAAGCGCAAGCAGACTCTCCCGAAGCGGTGACCCAGCCACCGCCTTTCTTGCGACGAATAGGTGTTCCTTCAGGGCAGCGGAACTTGAAGTCAAAGAACTGAGATGGGTTACCCCGAGCATCCAGCGAACAGGCATCGGGCCAACAAGTGCCTCTCAGAGCTTGCATCAACCGGCCCCAAACCTTCCGTCCTATCGTCGCCTCCGACGCTCCAGGGAACAAGCCCCCCTCCCTGACATCCGCCGAGATGCGTTGCGCGAGTCCCTTGCGCGTCATCCCGAGCGACTGGGGCGGATTGCAACGCACGTCATAGCCACGCTCTCCGCAAAGTTGGGGGGGATTGCCGCTACCCGCGTGTTTCTTCAGCGCCTCCTCGCAGCAGTCATGCTTCTTGTTGCCGAGCTCCATGCATGTGCTCTGCTTGTTGGCCTTCACATCCTTGTCGCACTTACACGCAATCTCCCGCAGTTTTTCCTCAGCGGTCTGAAGAGGAACCGCAGCCCCCTGCCCTTCTCCGGGAAGCGTCGCAGCGTTGGCGGGGCTTCCTCCGTTATTCGTCATCGCATCGCCCAGCAACTGGATGTTCTTCCCCTCCGCCTTGGTGTCCATCGAGCCGGGCGCGACCCACTCGGTCTTTCCGTGGGTCTGCCCCGAGACGACACCGCCTCCTTGAGCCTTGCTCGCCATGTCGCCCTTGCTCATGAAGTACGAGCCCTTGATGGCGACCTTGTGGCCTTCGATGAAAACCTTCTTGGTGCCCTTCGTGAGCCCCTCTCCGGACATCCCGACGTTGGGAAGCACGACGGGCACGAAGGGCGCGGGGGGCCCGGGCATCTTGCAGAAGTTGGGAGTCGTGGCGGGGGCCTTGCCATCACTGCCCTCCGTCACGGGTGTCTTGGGGGAGTTGACCGAGACCGTGCCCATGCTGGCACCTGCCTTTCAGCGACGTGGTCGAGATGGAGGAGCACCGCGGAGCGCTCTCCTCCGCGCGAGCTGGCCCACAACAGTGGCCGAGGCCCTCGCGCATAGTTCCTTTGTCCGGAAGCCACGGCCAGGCACGCCAACAACGGGCCCGTCGCCGCTCCGACATCCCCCCAGCAATCACTGGGTGTCACGTAGTCCGAGTGGTCCGCGAACGCCAACTGACACCGCAAGCTGGCGTAGGTGAACTCCTCGGTGCGATGGGGTTCACCGTTGAGGTCACAGTACATCGTGTCCGCCAACGGAGTGGGCGGGCTTCCCAGGACACTCGTCGCACCGGCGATGGCGTCGGAGAGCCCCCTGCCCACGTTGATGCCCTGCGTCCCGAAGTGATGTTCCTCACGCCGAGTCACCGCGGAGGCAATCCGAGCCAGCGGTGTCAGCCCCAGGTGACGCGTCACGCGCGACGAGGCCAGCAGACAGAAGCCCGCGCCTTCTCCCGGCGTGAAGCCGGAGCGATTGACAGGCGACTTCAAGAGTCCCCGCACATCAAGCGACTCCAGCGTCTCGGCATCCAGGTACGAATCCACGCCGCCCACCAGGCAGAGGTCGGCCCGGCCAGACTGGAGGCACTTCCACCCACGCTCGAGCGCCATCAATCCAGCGGCATGCCCCTGGGGAAGCACCTCCACCTGGGTGAGATGAAGTCCCGAGGGTGCTACGTCGCGCAACCAGCGGGCCGGTGACTCGGCCTCCAGCCCCGACAAGTAAGCGCGAGCCTCGGACACCGCCACCATCGCCGCAAGCGACAAACGCTCCCGGGGCGACGGCCTCACCGGAGCCAGCGCCTCCTCCATGGCGCTCTTCGCCAGCGTCTCCACTCGCTTCACACCTCTCAGCTCGGCTGGCAGCAGGGAGTCCCTCGCCACCATCATCGGCTGGCCCCGCTGGTCAACCATGAAGGGGTGGTCCCCTCGACGACTGATGCCGGCTCGCACGGCCGCCGCCACATGGTGGGCCTTGAGTCCCACCGCGGTCCTCGCCCCCAGGGTGATGATGCCGATGTCCTGACTCATGCGGACCTCTGCATGGACAGGTACTCCTTCTGGTTGATGACCGTGACGTCCAGCTTGTCCGCGTCATGGTGACACGAGAGGCTGGTATGCCAGACCAGGGTGACCTGTGGCAGTTCCGGCTCCAGGATGACCGTGTGGAGGCGAGCACGATGCTCCACGCTCTTCCGCCCGAAGAAGGTCTTGAAGGCCAACCAGACCTTCGGCAGCTCGAACCCCAGTCGAGACCACCGGGAGAGATTGACCAACTCGACGCGCTCGCCTCCCTTCAGGAATCCAGGAACCTGCTGGTCCACGGGAGCACACTGGTGGAAGCGCTCGTCGAAGTCCTCCGGCAGCAATGGGAAACGCGTCTTCTTCCACCGCTCGTCGCACGTGCCCGCCAGTTCCCGACGAGGAGACCAATCGCTGGGGATGGCTCCCAATCCCGCAAGGGGAGGACGGTCCTTCCAAGAACGGATGAGGTGGCGAGGAGACTCCACGTTGGGCAGCGCCACCTCCCCGGAGTGGGAGGCCTGTGTGACGAAGCCAGTGCCCACGGGATTGTCAGGGTGGACGCGATGCTCCGCTGCATCCTCGGCCTTCCTGTCCCATCCTCCGAAGGCCCGCTCATAACAGACAGGAAGGGTGACGAAGGGCCGCGGAGCACTCATCGCCGGGCCACCGAGCACCGCTCGCTTCCACTCGCGGTCACCGAAGACGCGCAGTTGTTTCTTGAGCGCGCCCACTTGAAGCGAGACATCCAGGACGGTGGTGGGCTTGCCACCGGGAGCATGGGCCAGGGCATTGACGACGACATCCGTCGCCAGCTTGGGCGCCGTCAGGTCCATGACATGAAGCAGGCTGGAAGCACCAGGTTCCCCGCGATACGTCGGTAGCAACAGCGGCGGAGGCTGGGTCTCGCTCAGACAGGTGCGCTGATTCTCCTGGAGATCGTAGGTCCCCTTGACGACGACCACCCAGCGTTTGGCGCCGTCCTTGTCGAGGACCCAGGTTCGATCCGCCGCGAACGGGGTGTGGTTTTCGAGAGTCCACATGGCCAGACTCACCACCCTTCCAACAGCCCAGGAAGCGGGCGGGACGACAGGCTCAGGGCCCCGCTTCGCAGCGCGGCCAGCTCGCGGTTCTGTCTCGGAGAGAAGGCGCGCGTCTGAAGCCTGCAGGCCCCGCGACTGCGCAAGGCCAGCTCCAATGCATGGGCATGGCGTCGGCGCATGGGGCCCACCTCCAGCTCCGAGAGGAGCAGCTCCACGGAGAATGGCTTGCCTCGGAGGTAGCGCTGGCCCGCTGTGAATCCCTTGCGCTCGTTCTGCCACCAGGCGCGCACCGCCCCTGGATTGGGAATGGGCAGGGCATCCTCGGGTCGAGGCGTCAGGTCCGCGTCCAGGTCCTCCTCTTCCAGCGGGATGGGCTCCTCACGGGGAGACTCCTCGCGTTCGAGAGCGAAGCCGTCCTTCAGCGACAGGCCGGTGATGGCGCTGAAGGACTCGCCCGCCAGCGGGGCGAAGCGCGGATGCTCCAACCATTCGAGACAGGCTTCGGCCGCGGCGGGGTGGCCGCTGAAGCCCAGTGCCCATAGGACGTCCGCACGGAGGCGCTCCTCCCCCATCAGTCCCAGCAGTCGCGACAGTCCCGTGCTGTCTCCACCGAACCCCAGCAACAGCAATTGATGACGACTAGGCGACGCCTTGACCGAAGCCCCATCGAGGCAACGGTCCCAGGCCGAGCGAGCGCCCGCCATCAATCCCGCCTCGATGGCCGCATCGAGAACCTCGGGACGGGAGTCCCTCAACAAGCGTGCAAGCTGTATCCGCATCCGCTGCGGCGGGAGCACCTGCAAACAGCGCGAGGCCACGGCGAGAAGCCGCTCATCCGTGCCGCCCAGAAGCCCGTCCACGACGTCTGTCATGGGCGTGAGGTGGTGGAATGCGAGCACGTCCAGGGACATGGACAGAGGATCCGCGTTGGTGCGGGCCAACAGCGCCTTCAGGCGCCTCGCCATGGAATCCCCCTCACTCAACTCCCACGCACGCTGAATCGGAGGCCGAAGCTCCTCGGACCCCGCGGACAGGGCCTCTAACGGTCGCGTATTTCCAGGGGCCGCCAACAGAGCGAAGGTGGCGGAGAAAATCAGGGACGGATCTTCTGAGTCGAGCGAAGGCGTCAACAACAACTCGGCCACGGGCGCATCACCGACAACAAGGCCATCCAGGTGGGCCCGCAGCCGCCCCTCCAGCGAGAGGCTCTCCTCGAAGTTGAAATCCGGCGCATCCAGGGTCTGTTCCCACTGCGTCCAGAGAAAGGCGGCTTCGCTGAGGTGCTCCTCAAAAACATCCAGGAGGACGGCTTCCATGCGCACACCCACCAGACAGTGCCGGACACGGACGCGCCCCCCACCTCGCCCGCTCATCTGCGGCTCGCCCCCATCCTCTTCGGACAAGTCTAGGATGGCCGCCGTCAGACCATCCCCTGGCATCCCGCGGACTGTCAGTCAAATGACAGGGAGGCCCATGAACGTCGGGCTGGCGCTCCTCATGCTTGGGCGCGAACCAGCTTGTCGACGGCTTCCAGTTCTTCTCGCAGCGATTCGCACTCCAGTCTGGAGAGCCCGAGTCCATCGATGGCATGAAGACACTCGCGAGCACGGGCCGGCTCATCCAGGGCCACGGCCAGCTCCACACGCGCCACGAGCGCCCTCGCCCGCTCAAGCGTCGTCCCGGCATCGGGCTTCCTCAGCGCGGCGTCGAGAACCTTCGCGGCGGTGGCGTCATCACTCTTGAAGTCACGAAGCCTCCGCGCGGTCTTCAGGGCCTTGCCCAGGTGCGTAGCGGAGGCGTCTTCGTCGTCACCGTAGCCATTCGGCTCATCGCGACGGATGAACATGACGCTGTTTCCAGACGGGTCGACGAGCGTGAAGCGCGTCTGCCCTTTCTTCATCCGGGTGATGCGTGGAATGCCTCGCACGGGGATCTTGCCGTATGCCTCGCGCAGCACGGCCGAGAAGCCCTCATGCAGCTTCTCCACCTCCTCCACGATGATGAGGCAGCAGCTATAGACCTCCTCGGGCTTCAGCTCCTTCAAGCCGAAGAAGTGGAGGTGGGCACCCCCTCTGCGCGTCGCCGCGTATGGGTTTGGCGCGCGCTGCCGATACGTCACCTCGAAGCCCAGCCGGCCATAGAACTCGAGCGTCGGCTCCAACTCCACACAGGGGAGCGCCGGGATGCTGGCGTCATGCTTCATGGGGTGCCTCCCGCGCGACACGGGCCCGAAACTGGCCTCGACCCACTCGCGAACAGAAAAAACCTGTCACCATGACAGCCTCCTGTCAATATGACCGGAATGACCCCCTCTCAGGGAACATCGTGAGCAGGGAGGTCAGGCAGCGGCGATGACGCCTTCGTCGAGGAGCTGCGCGAGGATGCGGGCGGTATCCAGCCGCGTCATCCCGGACAGCGAGAAGAGGTCCTCGAACGTCACGGCGCCATCAATCTGCGCGAGCACGAAGCCCGCGCGGTGGTCCAGGCTGAGCCAGATGATGTCGTCCGGCTGGAGGCGCACGCGGGGCACGCGGCCCAGGTCGCCCAGCTTCGACTCCAGCATGGCCATCAGCATGCGCTCACTGCGGATGCGCAGCGCCTCGACGCGCGGGTCTCCCGGTGCCAGCTCCTGCGCCTTGAACAGCAGGTCCACCGCGCCCGAGTGGTCGTCCAATTCCAGCAAGTCGGCCGCGCCGCGCAGCAACCGCTCCAGCTCGCTCTCGGTGATGGGGACACCGTACTCGTCGGTGTTGCCCTCGGGGATGCCGTACTCCTGCGTGGTGGGCTCGTCGCGCGAGAGCAGATCCAACACGTCACCCTCGGCCGGAGGTCCGTCTCCCTCCGGAATCAGCACGCTGGGAGAGCGCTCCTCGTCCTCTTCATCCAGCGGACCGCCCTCGCCTTCGGCCCACGCCCCCCAGTCGCCATCCAGCGACGGCAGCGGCGTCCCCCGCGAGGACGCGCCCGCTGATGACGCGTCGAAGGGAGTCCCGCGCCCAAAGGGCGTCGCCAGCGCGGCCAGACTCTCGCGCGCCCGGACATTGTCCGGGTCCAACACGAGCGCCCGCTCGAACAGCTTCTGCGCACCCTGGGCGTCGCCACTCAGGCGCAGCCACAGTCCCGCTTCGACGAGCTGGTTGGCGCGCTGGGTGCTCATCTATCGCCCCGTGCCACTGCGCGCCGGCCCCCTGAGCTGGGCCAGGCACCCCGCCAGCAACTCACACGCGCGCCCCAGCGCCCCCACATCCTCCCCCGCGCGGACCTGCCGCGCATGCTCCAGCACCTGCTCCGCCCGAGGCACCGCGTCGACGGGAAGGCCTCCCCCACCCGGCAGCAGCCTCGCTCGCGTCAGCGCATCCATGACGTCACGAGCGAGCGAGTCCAGCTCCATGCGCTTGACCTTGAGGTCCTCGGAGATGCGCGCGGCCATGAGGTAGCCGCGCTGCTCGTCCATGATGCGCTTGAGCTCCTCTTCCGTGAGCCCGCTGGATGCGGTGACGGTGATGGACTGGCGAAGGCCCGTCTCCCTGTCTCGCGCGGAGACGGAGACGATGCCCTCCGCGTTGATGTCGAACGTCACCTCTATCTCCACCTGCCCGCGAGGCGCCTCGCGCAGCCCGGTGAGGACGAACTCGCCCAACAGCTCGTTCTGGTGCGCCAGCTCGTGCTCGCCCTGGAGCACCATGATCTTCACCAGTCGCTGGAAGTCCTTCGACGTCGCGAAGACCTCCGTCGCCGACGTGGGCACCGTCGTGTTCTTCGGGATGATGCGCCGCACGTAACCACCGGCGATGGCCACGCCCAGGCTCTGCGGCGTGACGTCCAGGAGCAGCAGCTCGCCCTCCTGCGCCAGCAGCGCGTGTGCCTGCACCGCGGCGCCCAGCGCCACCACCTCGTCCGGATGCACGCCCTTGCACGGCTCGCGGCGGAAATAGCCGCGCACCGCCTCGATGATTTTCGGCATGCGCGACATGCCACCGACGAGGATGACCTCCTTCAGCTCCGAGGCCCGCACGCCCGCCTCGCCCAGCACCTCCGTGGTGATTCCCACCACGCGCTCGGCCAGGTCCGCCGTCAGGTCATCCAGCTTCTCGCGCGACAGCGCGGCCTGGAGGTGCAGCGCCGCGCCACCGCCGGGAGGCGTGCTGATGAACGGCAGGTTGAGCTGCGTCTCCTTCACGCTGGACAGCTCCACCTTCGCCTTCTCCGCCGCGTCCTTGAGCCGCTGCAACGCCATGCGGTCCTTGCGCAGGTCGATGCCGTGCTCCTTCGCGAAGCCGAAGACGAGCCACTCGATGATGCGGTTGTCCCAGTCCTCGCCGCCCAGGTACGTGTCGCCGCCGGTGCCCACCACGTCGAAGACGCCCTGGTTGATCTCCAGCACCGACACGTCGAAGGTGCCACCGCCCAAATCGAGCACGGCCACGCGGCCATTCACGGTGCGGCTGAAGCCATACGCCAGCGCCGCCGCCGTGGGCTCGTTGATGATGCGCAGCACGTCCAGCCCGGCGATGCGCCCCGCGTCCTTGGTGGCCTGCCGCTGGGCGTCGTTGAAGTACGCCGGCACCGTGACGACGGCCTTGCTCACCGGCCTGCCGAAGTGCGCCTCCGCGTCCGCCTTCAGCTCCTGGAGAATCATGGCGCTGATCTCCGGAACCGACAGGTCCTTGCCTCCCATGCGGATGCGCAGGTCATCGTGCTGCCCCGGCACCACTTCGTAGGGCAGCGAGCGCAGCGCGTCCTGCACCTCGTGCGAGGAGAACTTCCGGCCGATGAGCCGCTTGGCCGCGTACACCGTCTCCTGGGGATTGGTGATGGCCTGACGCTTGGCGATGCCGCCCACCAGCCGCTTGCCATTCTTGGCCATGGCGATGACCGACGGCGTGAGCGCCTGGCCCGTGCGGTTCTTGATGACGACGGGCTGGCCGTCCTGGACGGTGGCGACGATGCTGTTCGTCGTCCCCAGGTCGATGCCTATGAGGGGTTCGGGCTCAGCCATGAGAGAGCGTGCTCATCCTAGAACGTCCAGCGCAGCTTCTTGAGCGCCGCCTTGGCCTCGGCGTTGTCCGGGTCCAACTTCGCCGCGTCTTCATAGACGCGCTTGGCCTGCTTCTTCGCTCCCGAGTCGGCGAGCACCCGTCCCAGCAACAACTGGTGCTCGATTCGCCCTCCCTGAACGTCCACGGCGCGCTGTGCCAGGACGCGCACCTCGCCCGCATCCTGGCCCTGTTGAAGTCCCAGTCTGGCCGCACGGAAGGCGGCCTCCGCGTTCTGTCCATCCAGGGAATAGGCCAGCCGGTAGGCCGCGAGCGCCCCGACGTCGTCGCCGTGCTGCTCCAATTCCTTACCTCGAGCCACTTCGACGGACGCGCGCTGCTCGTCGTGGCGGCGGCGCGCCTCCACCAGCAACGGCGGTACCTCGCGGTTCTTCGGGTCCAACGTCTGGACCTGGTTGAAGTCCTGGTAGGCCCGCTCCCAGTCGCCTCGGGCGACGGCCGCCTTGCCGCGCGCCACCAGCTCCGACAGCCGCACGTTGCGCGCCATGTACGGGTGCCGGGCGAGCCGCGCCTGCCGCTCCGCCTTCCGCGCCTCGGACTCCGCGTCTTGCACCGGAGGCGGCATCGACGGGGCGGGCGCCTGCAATGGGGACGCGAGGCGGAAGGGTCGCGGCGTGGGAGAGAACGGCATCAGCTCCTGGGTCGGGTCCGCCGTCGGAATGGGCGCGGGCGCGGGGGCGGGAGGCGTGGCGGCCGCGGAAGCCGTCGCGAGCGCCGGGTGCGCCTTGAGGTACGCGTCCCGCTTGTCCTGCTGGGTGAGGACGTTGTGGGCGTCCGTGAGCCTCCGGAAGATGCGCTCCATGCGCGCGCGGAAGCTGCCCAGGTTCTTTCCGAAGTAGCGGTCCGGGTGAAAGCGGCGCGACGCGTTGTAGTACGCCTGCTTCGCCTCGGCCGCCGGGGCGCCGGGGCGCAAGCCCAGGACGGCGAAGTGGTCCATCCCGTCCAGCGCCCGCTCCAGGTCGATGATCTCCTTCTTCCGCTCCGGCTCCAGGTCCACGTCCTCGGCCAGCGCGGCGTCCACCGCGGGAGCGGGCTGGTTTCGCTGCACCACGCGCGCGGGGACGATGGCGCCCTTGGCCCGCAGCGCGAGCAGCACGGCGATGGTGCGCGCTTCACCCAGGGTGGAGCGTGACAGCACCTGGTCGATGCGCTCCACCCGGCCGACGAGCGACAGGACGGACGACTCCTCCGAGGAGAGCTGGAGGCGCGCAAAGTCCAGGTTGGGCACCGTGGCGATGTGGTCCGTCCGGGCCCCCAGGCCGACAATCGTATTTGGCGCGCTCACAGGACGGTCCACGGATGGGTTGCCGAAAGGTCGAGCCTAGGTTTTGGGGACGCGGGGCGTCAAACACCCAGTGTCCCCGCCCAGGCCCCTGCCAGGGGAAAATCCAGACTCAGAGGGCGGTCAGCACCCGCTCGATGATGGCGAGGCTCTGATCCATCTCCTCCCGGGAGATGGTGAACGGAGGGGCGAAGCGGACCGTCCGCTCACCAGCCGCGTTGCCCAGCACCCCCGCCTCGCGCAGCTTGCCGAGCACCTGGGGCGCCTCCCGGTCCATCTCCAGGCCCACCAGCAGGCCCTGCCCCCGGACCTCCACCACACGGCCGGCCGGCAGCCGACCCTGAATCTCCCGCAGGCGGTCCAGGAAGTACGCGCCCTTGGACGTCACCTCATCCAGGAAGCCCGGCTGACGGATGACCTTCAGGGCGGCGTTGGCGGCGGCGGCGGCCACCAGGTTGCCACCGAACGTGGAGCCGTGGCTGCCCGGGGACAGGCTGGCGCCCACGTCCTCGCGGCACAACATGGCGCCAATGGGCAGGCCGTTGCCGAGCGCCTTCGCCATGCTGATGGCATCCGGCTGGATGCCGTCGCGCATGAAGCCGAAGGGGATGCCGGTGCGGCCCATGCCCGTCTGGATTTCATCGACGAGGAGCAACAGGCCCTTCTCGTCGCACAGGGCGCGCAGCCCCTTGAGGAAGCCCGCGGGAGCCAGGCGCACCCCACCCTCGCCCTGGATGGGCTCCACCAGGATGGCGGCGGTGGCGGGACCGATGGCGCGGCGCACGGCGTCCACGTCACCGTAGGGCACGTGCTGGAAGCCCGCCGGCAGCGGCTCGAAGCCCGCATGGTACTTCGGCTGCCCCGTCGCGGTGACGGTGGCGAGGGTGCGGCCGTGGAAGCTGCGCTCGAAGGTGATGACCTCGTAGCGCTCCGGGGTGCCCCGGTCCTTCATCACCTTGCGGGCCAGCTTCAGCAGCGCCTCGTTGGCCTCCGCGCCGGAGTTGCAGAAGAAGGCGCGCTGGAACCCACTCCACTCACACAGCTGCGCCGCCAGGTCGATCTGCGGCTGCGAGTAGAACGCGTTCGACACGTGCCACAGCGAGTCCAGCTGCGCGTGCGCCGCCGCCACCAGGTCCGGATGACAGTGCCCGAGCGCGCACGTCGCCACCCCGCCGATGAGGTCCAGATACTCACGGCCATCCGCGTCCCACACGCGCGTACCCCGACCTTTGACCAGGACGATGGGCTGCTGCTTGTAGTTCTGCAGCAGGTGGCTCTTGGCCTTGGAGATGAGGGTGTCGTTGGAAGTCGAGTCGGCGGCGGAGGGCACGGGCTGCGGCAAGGCTGTCTACCTTCCTTGGTGGTGAGGGAGCGGCTGCGAACGCGCCATATACCGCGCTAGAGGATGTAGCGCGACAGGTCCTCGTCCTGGACGATGGAACTCAAGCGCTCACGCACATAATTGCCGTCCACCTGGAAGTCTCGAGGCCCCAGCTCACTGGCGGAGAAGGACACCTCGTCGAGCAGTCGCTCCAGCACGGTGTGCAGGCGGCGAGCGCCGATGTTCTGCGTGCGCTCGTTCGCCTGCTGGGCGATGCGCGCCAGCTCCGTCACCGCGTCGTCGGTGAAGGACAGGCGCACGCCCTCGGTGTGGAGCAGCGCGGTGTACTGGCGCAGGAGGGAGTTCTTCGGCTCGCGGAGGATGCGGATGAGGTCGTCACCGGAGAGCGGCTCCAGCTCCACGCGGATGGGGAAGCGCCCCTGCAGCTCCGGGATCAAGTCGCTGGGCTTGGAGACGTGGAAGGCGCCTGCGGCGATGAAGAGCATGTGGTCCGTCTTCACCATGCCGTACTTGGTGTTGACGGTGGAGCCCTCGACGATGGGCAGGATGTCGCGTTGCACGCCCTCGCGCGAGACGTCCGGGCCGCCGCTGCCCTTGGCGCCCTCGCGGCTGGCGATCTTGTCGATTTCATCGATGAAGACGATGCCGCTCGACTCGGCGCGGACGACGGCCTCGCGCTGCACGCGGTCCGGGTCCACCAGCTTCTGGGCCTCTTCCTGACGCAGCAGTTGCAGTGCCTCTGGCACGCGCACGCGACGTCGACGCGTCTTGCTCATGCCCGGCATGTTCTTGAAGAGGTCCTGCAGGTTGACGCCAATCTCCTCCATGCCCTGGCCGGAGAAGCCGCGCATGAACGTCTGCCCGCTGTCGCTCGTCTCCACGTCCACGTACTGGTCATCCAACGTGCCCGTGCGGAGCTGGGCGCGGAGCTTCTCCCGCTCGGACTCTCCCAGGCGCTGCGGCGCGGGCGGAGGAGGCGGCGGGGGCGAGAAACCCTGTCTCCTATACACATCTCCGAGCCCACGAGACGCGTAGA